>JAHENN010000282.1 GCA_018609665.1 Haloarculaceae archaeon
AGATGGAGGAGACACTACTGCCGCGCGAGGACGGAGAGGTTGCCGACCGGTTCACCGCAATTGCGGAGGAACGACACGACGTCTACACGGGATACCGCGTCACGGCCGTCGACGGCTCCGACGGCACCGTCACGGCGACGGCGGAGTCGGCCGGCGGCGAGGTCGTCGAGGTGTCGGGCGACGAGCTCCTGGTCGCGCTGGGCCGACGCCCCAACACCGACCGCATCGGGATCGACGACACCGGAATCGAGGTCGACGACCGGGGGTTCATCGAGGTCGACGAGACCCTCGAGACGAGCGTCGACGGCGTCTACGCGGCCGGCGACGTCATCGGCCAGCACCCGTTCAAACACGCCGCCGACCACGAGGTCGAGGTCGCCGCCGACAACCTCCTCGGCGCCGACCGGACCGTCGACTACGCGGGGATGTCGCATGCGGTGTTCACCGAGCCGCAGGTCGCCGGCGTCGGACGGACCAAGGAGCAACTGCGGGACGACGGCGTCGACTACGTCGTCGGCCGCGCCGAGTACGCCGACGCCGCGATGTCGCGGGCGCTCAAGTTCGACGAGGGGCTGGTGAAGGTGCTCGCCGCTCCCGACGGGACCGTACTCGGGACGCATCTGGTCGGCCACGAGGCGTCGATGCTCGTCCACGAGGCGACGCTGGCGGTCAGACACGACCTCTCCGTCGACGACGTCGCCGACACGATTCACGTCCACCCCGCGATGAACAAGATCGTCGCGTCGGCCTTCGAGGACGCCGCCGCGAAACTGTAGTCAGCCCCGTCGAATAGAAACGACGTACTCCTCCCGGAACGGGTCCCGATACGGGATTCCGAGGTCGGAGTAGGCCGCCGCCGGAATCGCGATGTCGCCGAGCAGGAGGTCGCCGGCGTTCGGGCCGAGTCCCGTCTTGGGAAGCGCGAGCGTCAGCGTCGCGTCGGCGTCGACCGCCGGGCCGGGGGCGTCGCCCGTCGTCGCGTTCACGCCCGTCGGGACGTCCAGCGAGACGACCGTCTCCGCGTCGTCGCAGACCGACGCGAGTTCCGCGGCGGTCCCCCGCAGTGCCTCGGTGAGGCCGTAGCCGACCAGGGCGTCGACCGCGAGTGCATCCTGGAGAGGTGGGTCCGAAGGCGCCTCCCGCACGGGAACGTCCGTCGCCTCGAGGGCGTCGTGTTGCGTGGCGGTCGCGCCCGAGAGGTCAGCTGCCGGGCGGTCGAGGACGACCGTGACCGGAACCCCGCGGTTCGCGAGGTGGCGCGCGCAGCCGAGGCCGCCCCCGCCGTTGCCGCCGGCGCCGGCGAGGACGACGACCGCCCCCTCGCGGCGCGAGTCGACGACGGCGGCGAGATCTCGGCCGGCGTTCTCCATCATCGACAGCAGCGGAAGGCCGACCGTCTCGACGGCGACGCGGTCGACGTCGCGCATCTCGTCGGCGGTGACCGCCGTCAGGTCGGTCCCCGCGACGGTCTCGAAGGCGCTCCGTTCCACGCCGGTACTTCGACCGCCGACGACTTAGTATCGGTGGCGAGACGTCCGTTCGTGGCGGTCGGTAACGTCGTTTTATTCGATATTGTGGCGAACTCAGCTCGATGCGTCGAGCTGCGACCGGTACAGGTGGTTCGTACTGGATCGCTCTGTAATGAACCGCACCACCTCGAACGCGCCCCCGGCCGGCTCCGGTCGCGCGGCTCACGGCTCCCTGCGGTCGCCGTTCGCCACTCCGAGGCCCCGAGCGGAGCGAGGAGCGTCGTTCGGACGGCCGGCGGTCGACCGTGACCACGAATCGCTTCGATTTTCGGACGACGGCGAGCCGCCGCGAGGCGCCGAGCGACGCGTGGGCTCTCGAGACGGTGCGGTTCGGTACAGCGCAATATAACACGAACCACCCGCCACACGTGCATCTTCTCGCCCGGTCCCGCACCGGCCGATGGCGCTGAAACGACCTCCGTCTCCCGGGGCTTGACATGCTCCCGCGCCGAGGCCCATTCATGAGCGATGTCGACCCGCCCGCGCTGTCCGACGACGCCCTCGCCGACAGCGGGTGGACCCTCTCGCGGGAGGAAACGGAGACCGTCTTCGAGGGCCTCGGCGTCTCCGTCACCGCACACACGGCCGTCTACGAGGACGCCGACCTCCGGGAGCGGATCGTCGAAGCGGGGGGGGAGGACCGGGTCTGGCGGTTCTTCTTCGCCTCGCGGCTCGACATCACGCCGTCGCCGGCGCTGATGGCGTCGACGGCCCGCCCCTACGTGGTCAGGGAGTCGAAGAAGACGTTCGCCGAGGAGCTCCGCGAGCGTGGCTTCGAGGACATCGCCGACGGCGACACCGAGACGGTCGAGCTGGGCGGCCGCCGGGGCCGGATGACGCCGCACCGGGCGCGGCTCTCGACGGCGGAGGGAGAGGTGGCGGTGCTCGGCGCGGTCGTGGTGTGGCACGACGGCGGCTTCCACATCGCCGGCGGCGCCTACCCGACCGACGGGCTGGAGCGGGTCGCCGGCCACGACGTCGACCCCGACGCCTACGAGGCGGAACTCCTGGAACTCATCCGAACTGTGGCGTGAGCCGACCGAACGTCAGGTAGCCGGTGTGGCCGACGCCGGCCGTCGCCGGCCGGGTGCCGCGGTCGTCGACCTCCAGTTCCCGCTGGATGGTCTCGACGCACTCCACCGCCGACAGCCCGGCGTCGCGGGCCGCCTCGACGCAGTCGCGGGCCGTCTCCACGAACGGCGTGTACGCCGCGAGGTGGCCGCCGGACGCCAGCAGGTCGGGGGACCGCTCGACGACGGCGGCCGCGTCGGCGGTGTCCAGCGTCACGACGTCGAAGCCGCCGAGGTCGTCGACGGCGTCGAGCAGGTCGCCGGTCCGGACCTCCACCCGGTCGGCGACGCCGGCCAGCCGCATGTTCTCGCGGGCGACATCGGCGAAGTCGGCGTCCCGCTCGTAGGTGGTGACCTCGGCGCCGAGCCGGCCGAGATACGCCGCCAGCACGCCCGTCCCGGTGCCGGCGTCGAGCACGCGCTCGCCGGCGGCGACGCCGGTGTGGCCGACGACCAGGCCGATGTCCCGCGGCATCATCGGCGCGCCGGTCCGCTCGAGGTGGTCGAACAGCTCCGGCCCCCGGAGCCGGCGCACCTCGAACGGCTCGCCGAGGTGCGTCTCGACGGTCGTCCCCGTCTCGACGTCCGCCGGCAGCTCGAGCACCCCCAGGTCGGTCTCCAGCGTCGCCCCCGGCTCCAGCAGGAACTCCCGGTTCCCCCGGACGACGAGCACCCGTCGGTCGGTCACTCCTCTTGGAGGCGCTGGACCGCCGCCGCGAGGTCGCCCGTCTCGGCCAGCGCCGCGCGCGCCTCGCTCTCGGGAACGTCGGCCCGCTGGGCGACGATCTCGACGTCCTGGTCGGCGACGTCGGTGCTGCCGCCGCTGCCGGCGTCGTCGACGTCGCCCTCGACGGCCCCGGTGTCGTCGTCGCGCGGCCGCTCGTCGGGTTCGCCGACGACCTGGTAGGTCTGCTGGCCCTGGGCGTCCATCCGCTGGACGTCGGCGTCGTGGAAGACGTACTCGGTGTCGTCGGTACGGATGATGACCTCCTCGGCGTCGATTTCGGTGACGTCGATGCCCATCTGGTCCATCATCTGTCGCATCTTGCGCGGGTTCATCCCGCCGCCTCCTCCGAACATACCACCGGAGAGGGCCTGCGGCCTGAAAAAGCCTGACGTTACTCCTCGACGCCCTCGCGCACGGAGACGGCCATCCCGGTGTCGAAATCGCCCATGGCCGCCGCCGACAGCTCCGCCCGCCCGACCGCCAGCAGGGCGCCGTCGTGGTGCTCGACGAGCACCTCGTCGCGGGGCCGCACCGCCGGGTCGACCTCCCGGACGAACTTGGCGAAGACGTTGCGCCCCTCGCGGACGAACGGCTCGCTGTCGTCGCCGACGACGACCCGGTAGGCCGGGGGGTCCAGCGCCGCCTGTAGCCGCCGGCCGCCGGCGACCCCCAGCGTGACGCGGCCGTCGATGCCGTATGAGACGACCCGCTCGCCGTCGACCAGCACCTGCTGCGGCCGGCCGGAGGAGGTCCGCCGCACCGACACCGACCCGTCGAACAGCGCCGCCCCGGCGCCCGCTCCGAACTGGTAGTCGGCGACCGTCTCCAGGGCCTCGAGCCCGCGGTCCATGTCCACGGGGAGACGCGAGCCGGACATACGCCTTTCGGGCCGTCCCCGGAGCGGGTCGATTCCGTCGGATTTAAACACCGGAACCGACGAACCACAGAGCATGGCAACGGACGTCCGCAGGCTCGGGCTGGGTGCGGCGCTACTGCTCGCCGGCAGCGTCGGCATCCTCCTGTCCGGGACGATGAACGCCCCGCTCCCGAAACTCACCGCCGGCATCGCCATTCTCGGGCTGGCCGTCGGGTCGCTCCTCGTCGGGACCTCCGGCGATGGCGCCGCCGCCTGAGCTCGGCCCCCGGCGCCGACCCCGACTGCGGGCGCGGCCGCCCACACTTTAACAGCGAGCCGGCCGTCGGTTCGTCGTATGAGCCAGCTCAGAGCGCTCGCTCGCGCGGTGACCGCACTGGCCGTCGCGGCCGTCGCGACCGTCGTCGGCTGGGCGCTGTTCTTCCGGATACCGGCCTCGACCGCCGAACTGCTCGGCGTCCTGCTCGCCGTCGGTACCGCCGTCGTCGGGCTCCGGGTCGGCGGTAACGTCGCGCGGAACCTCCTGCCGGGGTACAACGTCGCCGAGGTGGCCGTCGAGGGGCCGATCACCCGCGACGGAGGAGGCGGCGGGGTGCCGCCGACCTCCCCCGGGACGCCCGGCGCCGACGACATCGTCGAACTCATCGAAACGGCCGACGACGACGACAACGCCGAGGCGCTGCTGCTGCGGCTGAAC
>JAHENN010000283.1 GCA_018609665.1 Haloarculaceae archaeon
ACGCCGCCGTCGTCTGGCCGGCCGCCGTCGGTCATCGCCCGATCGCCGGCGGCGTCGTACACCCCGTCGACGGCGGTGCCGGCGAGGTAGCCGACGGCGCCGCCGAGCCCCGAGGCGACGCCGGTCGTCACCGGGCCGACGCGGCTGCCGACCGTGGCGCCGACCTTCGCCCCCATCTCCGCGATCGTTTTGGCGTTCTCTCCGCCTCCGTCGGAGTCGGGTCGTCGCATGGAACGTATCCACGGGCCGCGCCCACTTGTACACACGGCCGACGGCAGCCCTCACCGGGCGTCGACGTAGGCGCCCAGCGACAGGAGGTCGTCGGCAGCGGCGCCGAACGCCGAGACGTCGTTCGGGTCGGCGACGTTGTCGTGTCGCAGCGCCCGGTACTGGTCGCGGCCGACGGGGACGCCCGGGAGCACGTCGGCAACGGCGGCGCCGGCGGCCGCGACCGCGCCGGGGACGGGGACGACGACCCGGTCGCCGACGATTCGCTGGACGGTCTCGGCGACGGTCAGCACCTCCGGGCCGCCGAGCCGGTATGTCGAGCCGGCGCGTCCGGGGTCGATCCCGTCGGCCAGCATCGGCGCGAGGTCGCCGACCCACATCGGGTGGAGCCGCCCGGCGCCGGCCGGCAGCGGCAGGACGACCGGCGGGACGGCCCGCTCGAGGAACGGGACGAACGCACAGCTCTCGCCGAAGACGACCGACGGTCGGTAGACGACCGCCTCGAGGGCCGCCTCCCGCACGGCCCGCTCGGCGCGTCGCTTCGCGCGAAAGTACGCGGTGTCGACGTCGGCCCCGACGCCGAGGGCACTCACCTGGACGAACCGCTCGAGGCCGGCCCGCTCGGCGGCGGCGACCAGCCGGCGCGTCCCGCCGGCGTGGACCGTCTCGTGGCTCCGCTCCGGCTGGACGTGTGCCGGAAGCGCGACGAGGTTCACGACGGCATCGTGTCCCGCGACCGTCCCGTCGATTCCGTCGTCGGTCACGTCCACAGCGGCCGTCGCGACGCTGTCCGGCAGCACCGACGGGTCGGGCGACCGCGAGGCCGCGGTGACGTCGTGGCCGCGGGCGGCGAGCACGCGACAGAGCGCCCGCCCGACGAACCCCGAGCCGCCGGCGACGAGGACGTTCACGGGCGTCGTCGGACCGCCGCGATAGTGTGCGTTCCGGTCGTGAGGGTCCGGCGCTCGGGCGCCGGCCGCGTCCCGTCGGTCGGCCGGACGGACCCGGGTCGGGAGGCCGACGGGCGGCCGCCTCAAGGTCGGCGAGCCGCTCGCCGGGGTCACTCGCCGCCCTCGACGGCCACGGTGCGTTCACGCCGGCCGACGCCCCAGTCGAGAACGACCCGGACGGGCGGGTCGCCGGACGCCGTGATCGACCTCCGCAGCGTCGCCGTCACCCCGGCGTCGACCGAGACGCTGGATTCCGAGACGTCGAGCGAGCCCCGCTTCGCGCCGAGCGTCGCCAGGAACCGCCCGGCCCGGTCGCCGACGTTCCGCACCTCGGCCGCGACCTCGAACGTCTCGCCGGCCGTCACGCGCTCCGGGGCGTCGAGCCGCTCGACCTCGAACCGCGGCCGCGCGGCAAGGTCGTCCACGAGGCCGTCCGGCAGCCGCCACTCGGGTTGCGGGCCGTCGCCTCGCTCCCAGACGACGCGAGCGGCCGGGGCGTCGACGACCGGCACCCGGACCGCGACCCGGTCCCGGTCCGGCGCCTCGTCGAACCCGACCGGTATCGCCCGGTCGTGCCGCGTGCCGTCCGCCGCGACCGCCAGCGGGAGGTCGATGGGCTCGTCCGACCGCTCCCACCCGCCGGGGCCCGGCTCGAAGCCGGTCGCGGCGACCAGAAACGAGACGTACTGACCGTTGCCGGCGTCGGTGACCCGCTCGTAGCGGTGATGGGAGACCGCCTCGACGGTGACGACGGACGGGTGCACGGCGGCCTCGGCGACACGGACGGCACGGCCGTCGTCGGTCTCGTACCGCTCGTCGACCGGGAGTTCCGGTCCCTCGGCCGGCCCGCCGGGCAGGCCGACGCACCCGGCGGCCGCCGCCGCGCCGAGCGAGAGACTCCCGAGGAACGCACGCCTGGAGGGCATGGTCGTGTCTCGTCCTCCCGTAGGGCATATGTCTTCCGGCAGGGGCCCGGAACGCCGCTCGCGGCGGTCGGTCCCTGCCGAGAAGCGCCCGGAACTCAAAGCCACGCCGGGACGCCTCCGCTCACGTCGGTCGCTGCGCGCGACTCGTCGTTTCGCAGACGCCACGGGTTCGTCGTCCCGTGTGGCAACTCCGTTTCGGGCTCGGCGCTTGCGGCGCTCGTCGTGCAGAAAGTAGTGCCCGGGGAGGGCTCCGAACCCTCGATCTCCGCATGTCCCAGGTACGAGACGCAGGCGACGTCTCGGGACACCGCGGGTGCCGCCTCGTAACCCTATGAGTGCGGCGCTATGTCCAGCTAAGCCACCCGGGCTCACCCGTGAGTTGCCCGCTTTCACTCTTGAACCTTCCTATCTACGGCGGGCGATTCCCCCGACAGCACGCCGCACGACCCCCTGTTTTATGCGGGTCTGCGGGCACACCACAGGCATGGACGAGATTCCGGACCGACTGCGCGTCGCGGTCGGCGACGAACCGGTCATCGAGACCGTCGACATCGGCGGCGGCGACGCCCTGGTCGTGGCGGCGACAACGACGTACCTCTACCGCTCGGAGGGGCTGCTCTCCGACGAGAGCCTCGAGTCGTACGGCCACGACGCCCGCCGGCTGGCGGTCGACGCCGGCCGGCGGAAGAGCACCATTCGGCTGGAGACGCTGGACGACGAGCGGAGCTTCACCGTTCCCGCAGACGCGGCCGAGACGGTCGTCGAGTCGGTGCTCGAGGGCGTCCTCCGGACGACCGGCGTCGTTGACCCCAAGGAGTCCGTCGTCGGACGGTTCCGGTTCAACGACCTCACGCTCGTCGTCACGGACGCGAAGCTGTTCAAGCACGTCGGCCCGGCCGTCTGGAACGAGGACTTCGAGATGTTCGACTACGAGAGCCTGACGGACCTCAACTTCGAGGAGGGCAGCGTCGCGACCCGGGTCGTCGTCGAGATCCAGGGCCGACGCCACCGCGTGAAGGTGCCCAACGACCAGGCGGGAGACGTCCGCCGGGCGGTGCGGGACGCGGTTTTCGACTATCACGACGTCGCCTCCATGGAGGAGCTCCGGACGGTCGTCGACGACGGGGGGACCGAGGCGGAGTCGGAGCCGGAGCCCGAACACGAACCGGAGACGGAGCTGACCGGCATCGACCCCGTCGAAGAGGAGACGACCGGCGACGACGGGGCCGACTGGTCGCCGCCGGCCGACCAGGACGTCACCGGGCCACGGGGGTCGACGTCGACGGGCACCGGCACCGGTACCGGCCTCGGCACGACCGGCGGGCGGGAGAGCGGGCCCACCGGCGAGACGACGACGGACGACGCCGGGGCCGGCGGAACGGACGTCGGCCGGCTGGCCGACCGGGTGGACGACCTCGAGCGTCGCGTCGAGCGGCAGAACGAGCTGCTGGAGTCCCAGCAGGAGACCATCGAGCAGCTGGTCGAGGAGCTGCGGCGCGGCCGGTAACTCACTCCCGGCCGGTCACCTTCCGGATGCAGGAGGAGCCGAACGGGCCGTGTTCGCCGGCCTCCAGCCGCATGAAGTAGCCCGTCGAGATGGCGGCGCCGCAGCGCCGGCACTCGAAGTCGCCGTCCCGGGAGACGACCTCGCTCTCGAAGCTGAGAAAGCGGCCGCCGGCGGTCGTCACCGTCTCGCCCTCGCGGGCGATGTGGCCGCGCTTCTCGGCTTCCTCCAGTATCGCGCGGGTGGTCTCGGGGTGGGTCGTGACCGTCTCGATGCGGTCGATGACGGCCGACAGCGGCAGCTCGGGGTCCTCGAGACGGGCTAACAGCTGGACGCCCAACTCGACCGGGTCCGTCTCACGGTCCACGCCGGGGGTCCGCACACGACGGGCAAAAGCCCACCGCCACGGTCGGCACCACAAGACGTTTGTCGACCGGCGAACACCGACGCCCGTGAAGCGCGCGTCGCTCCGGCAGGCCGTCGGCGCCGCGGTCGTCCTCGCGGTCGCCGGCGGCGCCGCGGCCGTCACCTCTCCGGAGGCCCTGCTGGCCGGCGTAGAGGCGCTGCGCCGGCGACCCGCGGTCTTCGCCGCCGCCGTGCTGGGGCTCTACCTCGTGCGGCCGCTCCTGGCGTGGCCGATCAGCGTCATCTCGGTGCTGCTCGGCTACGTTCTCGGCCCGGTCGCCGTCCCGGTCGCCCTCG
>JAHENN010000284.1 GCA_018609665.1 Haloarculaceae archaeon
GTCGCCACGCGGAGGTCGCAGGCCAGCGCGAGTTCGACGCCACCACCCCGGGCCGCCCCGTCGACGCCGGCGACGACGACCGCGTCGGCGTCGGCGAGCGCGTCGGCCGTCGCCTGCCCCCGGCGGACGAACGACTCGACGGCCTCGGAGTCGGCGCCGTCGTCGACCGCCGCCGCGAGGTCGGCGACGACCGAGCGGTCGGCCCCTGCGCAGAACGCCTCGCCGGCCCCACGGAGGTGGACGACCGGCGTCTCGGCGTCCGTGACGGCCTCGGCGAGCGCCTCCAGCCCCGCCGGGGTGACCGCGTTGCGTCGCTCCGGCCGGGCCAGCGTCACCGTCCGGACGTCGCCGTCGTCGTCGACGCGAATCATACCGGCGGAACGCCGCCGTTTCCAAAGGTCTTTGCCATTCCCTCCCCTACGTGGCGACAATGGAGGAAGCCGCCGCGGTCCGGCGGGCGGCGTCCGAGGCGACCGCGGACGTCGTACCGGGGGAGCTCCGCGAGACGATCGACGACCACGTCGCCGACGGCTCCGTCGTCCCCGGGGTGCTGACCCTGCTGAGCGCGCGGGCGGTGTCGGGTGACGACCCCGACGACCTCGCCGAACAGGCCGCCGGCGTCCAGCTCATCTACGACGGGCTGCGGCTCACGCGCCGACTCGCCCGCTCGAACCCCTGGCGCGAGGCCGATGCCGACGCCGAGGACGCGGACATGGCCGTTCTGGCGGCCGACGTTCTCGTCTCCCGGGGATTCTACCTGCTGGCCCGGACCGAGGCCGCCGAGGACGCCGTCGCCGTCGTCCGGTCGTTCGGCCACGACCAGACCGACCGCGAGGACGCCGACGACGACCGCGCCGCCGAACTGGACCGCCGGCTCGAGGTCGACGTCCTCGAACTTGCGGTGACGGTCGGCGTCACCGCCGCCAACGGGCCTGCCGACGCCGCCGCCGGCATCGCCGCCGAGTTCGCCCCCGAGGGACCGCGCTTCGACGCCGTCGACAGCTTCTTCGACGACACCCGCCGCAGCCAGGTCGCCAGCCTCTCGCCCGACGGCGGTCGGGCGCTGAATCGAAACGATTAACGGGGCAACCCGGCTACCTCGGGGTGCCTGCCTGGGTAGCTTAGCGGTAAAGCGCGTCCTTGGTAAGGACGAGAGCCCGGGTTCAAATCCCGGCCTAGGCTTGTTCTGCTTCGCGTCGTGACCCCCTCGACGTACTGGTCCAGCCGTTCGGGTGCTGGCCGGGTCCTTCGCAGGCGGCTGGACGTCGACCGGGAGTGGAGCGTCCTGACGGCGACCCGCTGCGCCGGCGGCTCGGGGAGCAGTCGTCATACCTGTCAGGGAGGTCAGGCCTCCTCGGCTGGCGCCGCGCAGCTCGCCGCCGAACAGGTGGCCCGGAGCGTCTCGGCGTGCGGCCGCGCCGTCTCCGCCAGCGGGAACGAGCCGTCGACGTCGGCCGGGCGCCGGCCGTGGAGAACCTGCCCGAGCGGGTCGCCGACGGCGGCGTAGGTTCGTTCGGCCAGCGCCGCGGCCGTCTCCGGGGCGCCCCACCGCCGGAGGAGCCGCCCGACCGTCTCGCCGCCGGCGTGGACGACCCCCGCCTCGACGTCGACCATCACGAACGCGAAGAGGTGGTCGCCGAACTGCTCGGTGAGGAACCGCCGGACGCCGTCGGCGCGCCACGGGACGAGAGTCAGCCCGTCCGACCGGCCGGCCACCCACCGCGCCAGCCGGCGGAAGAGCCGGTTTCCCTCGTCGTAGATGAGGAGCGACTGCGACACGTCTCGACGTATGATTCCGGACGCTTCAACCCCCGGGCGCCGTGCGTCGGGCGGGCAGGACCCGACGACTACTCCTCGGAGGCGGCGCCCTCCTCCCGGCCCTCGCCGTGGATCCACCCGTCGGGGGCGCCGAGCTCGCGCAGCCGCTCCCTCGCGTCGACGACCGTCGGCGGGAGGCCGCAGACGTAGAAGTCCCTCGCGAGGAAGCCGACTGCAGGGCCCGCGAACCACAGCCCGCCGAGGACGAGCGTCTCGCCGACGCCGACCGCCACGACGACGGCGGAGCTGGCGGCGAGCCCCGTCACGCCGAGGACGGTCCAGACCGGAAACAGCCCCGACACCGTCTCCGACCGCATCCAGAGAAACGAGGCGGCGATCGACACCAGCGAGCCGACCGGCCAGAACGTCGTCAGCGCCAGCTGCGACGTCTCGTCCGTGGCCCCGGAGCGACGGCCTGCGAGACGAGCTGGCCGCCCGTCGCCGCCGCCCGCAGGTCTTCAGCAGGTTCGTGTCGGTCAGTCGGCCGCCCAGCGCGCGTCCGGTGCTGCGTTCCGTCGCTGACATCCGTCGTACCGTCGGGGCTGGCGGCCGTTAAACGTCAGTTGGTGTATGAACTGGTTACGTCCGGGTAGACTGGACGGCGTCGACGGCGGCCGCGGGCGGCGGAACGCGTTTGTGCCGCCGGCCGCATCGCACACGTATGGACGACCTCGAGGAACGACTCGAACGGGTCGAAGAGCGGGTCGAGACCGTCGAAGAGACGCTCGAGCGGTACCGGGAGCAGCACGCCATCCTGCTGGCGCAGGCTGACATCGATGCTCTCGAGGACCCGTCGTGCCCGGAGTGCGGCGACGGCGCGCTGACGAAGAGCTCCGGGCTCTCGTGGGCGAAGGCCGTCTGCGAGGAGTGCGGCTCCGAGTGGGTGCTCAGCGGCTGAGGGGCTACCGCGTCGACACCGCGTAGGAGACCGCGACGAGCAGGACGGCGCCGGTGGCGACGTTGAGCAGCGAGAACTCGACGCCGCTGACGTAACTCAGCCCCCACACCACCGTCGTCGCGAACAGCGTCGAGAGGACGACGTTCATCGCAATGAGCACGCGCGGGTCGCCCCGCGTTCCGCTGGCGCCCGCCTCGAAGCCGTCGGCGTCGTCCATGCCTCCGAACGGTGGCCGCGCCCCCTTAGCTTTTGTCGAGCCGGCCCCTCTCACGGTCATGCGCGTCCGGAACCGCGACGGCGACCCGGTGGACCCGGTCCCGTTCGTCGTCTCCGCTGGGCTGTCGGCGATGCTGCTGTTCTCTGCGGGGCCGCTCTACGGGCTCGCCTACGGACTGTCGGTCCGGACGTCGCTGGCCGTCGCCGCGGCCGCCGCCGTCGCCGTCTCGGCGTTCGCCTACCATCGGCTGGTGTGGGCCGCGGCCCCGCCGTGGGTGGACGTCCCGGCCGAGTTCCGGTTCCAGCGGCTGCTCTACGCCGCCGTCGCCTTCGGCGTCGTCCTCCTGGCGCTGTCGGTGCCGCTGCTGTGAGGACGCCGGAACCGGGGGGATTAGTAGCCGCCGGCCCTGGTGGCGGCATGCGCGAGGTCGAGGTCTCCCGGTTCGTGCTGGCGCACCCGAAGGCGGTCCGGCGGACCCTCTCGCCGGAGTCGGTCGTCGCCGCCGAGGGGACGTTCACCGTCGGCGCCGTCGAGGAGACGGAGGCGGGGACCGTCGTCACGGCCGTCGCCCCGGGGATGTCGGTCCCGCTCCGGTTCGAATCCCTCGAGGACGGCCTCCGGTACGCCGCCGAGGGGGAGGTCGGCCCGTTCGACCGCCTCGAAACGGCGGTGACCGTCGCCGACGAGGCCAACGGCTCGCGGCTGACGATGCGCTCGTCGGTGTCGCTGAACCTGCCGCTGCCCTTCGCCGACCGCGTCGCCGCCTGGAAGCGCCGCGGGGAACTGCGGCGGGCCGTCGAGGAGCTGGCGGCGTCGGTCGGCTGAGGCGGCTGTGTGGGAGACGGACACAGCCACGACACGTTTAGTCGTCGCTCCCACTCCCATGTGGTATGAGCATCCTCGACAGCGTCAAGGAGGCACTCACCGCACAGCCGTCGACGAAGTCGCGGCCGGACGACGGCTCGAAGGGCGCCTACTGGTGTGACGACTGCGACGTCCGCATCCGGGACGTCGACCTGGAGGGCGAGCCGACGTGTCCCGACTGCGGCGAGGAGATGCGGTTCGAGCAGGCCACCGGCCGCTCCTGCGCCTGCTAGCGCAGCACCGTCTCGGCGCCCTGCTCGTCCGGGAACGGCCCGGCCGGGAGTTCTCGCGTCCACTCGTCGTCGGTGACGAGCGCGTCGTCCAGCGCCGCCTCGACGTCGGCCTGCCGGTAGTCGGTTCCGATGAACACCAGTTCCGTCCGACGGTCGCCGTGGTCGTCGTGCCACTCCAGGTCGGGCCGGTTCGACCGGTAGAGGTCCCGCTCGACCTCGGGGAGGCTCGCGATCCAGGGCCCCGTCGCCTCGGCCCGGACCGATGGGCCGGCGTGGCCGACGACGACCCGACACTCGTTGCCGGCGACCCACGCGGTGCCCTTCGAGCGGACGACACCCTGGGGTAGCTCCCGGAGGACGTCGGCGAACCGCCCGGGGTGGAACGGCCGGCGCCGCCGGTAGGTGAACGAGGAGATGCCGTAGACCTCCGCGGGGTGGTGGTGGTGGTCATCCGCGTGGCCGTCGTCGCTCTCGCCGTCGGCGGACGCGCCGCGTCCGTGCCCGACACCCTCGAGCGCGCGCTTCCAGCCCGGCAGGTCGCCCATCCGGTCGGAATCGAACAGCCCGCGGTCGA
>JAHENN010000285.1 GCA_018609665.1 Haloarculaceae archaeon
TCGTAGACGACGTGGGCGGTCGCGACGTCCTGGATGGCGAGGCCGGTGGAGTCGAAGACGGTGACCCTGTCGGCGCCGGTCCGACCCGCCCTGTCGCCGGTCACGATCTCGCCCAGTTCGCCGTAGAGGTCCCCGTCGTCGAGGCGGCCGTCGTTCCAGGGGACGTTGATCTCCCCGGAGTGGGTGCACTGGTCGTAGTCGTCGATGACGAGCGTGGCGTCCAGCAGAATCTCGGGGTCCAGCTCCTGTTTGCCCGCGGCGTCGGCGCCCATGGCGTTGACGTGGGTGTGGTCGCCGACGTCGGCGGCCTCGACGGTGGGCGAGCGGACGGGCGTCACCGTCGAGAGGACGTCACATCGGGCGGCCTCGGCGATGGAGCCGCCGCGGACGTCGAACTCGTCGGCAAAGCGGTCGACGAACGCCTCGACGGCCGCCTCCCGCTTGTCGGCGACGACGACCTCCTCGATATCCCGGACGACGCTGATCGCCTCGAGCTGCGTGTACGACTGGACGCCGGCGCCGACGATGCCCAGCGAGGTCGCGTCCTCGACGGCGAGGTGGTCGGTGGCGACGGCGGCGGCGGCGCCGGTCCGCTGGCGGGTCAGCGTCGTCCCGTCCATGATGGCCAGCGGGAAGGCGGTCACGGGGTCGGAGTAGATCATCGTCCCCATCACCGTCGGCAGGTCGTGCGACTCGGGGTTGTCGGTGTGGACGTTGACCCACTTGATGCCGGCGGCGTCCCAGTCGCCCGAATCCATGTAGGCCGGCATCGACCGGAAGTCGCCGTCGTACGCCGGCAGCTCGATGTAGGACTTGGCGGGCATCTGTACGTCGCCGGCCTGGTAGGCCGCGAAGGCCTCCTCGACGGCGACGATGACCTCCTCGGTGCGTGCGCTGTCGGCGACGTCCTCGGGGTCCAGCAGCAGCGTCTCCATGCGACGAGGGTCGGGCCGGCGCGCACTTAGCTTCCCGCATTCCCGGCGCGGGCGTCAGACCCACGCGACGGCGCCGCCGAGGTCGAACGGCGGGGCGCCGTGGCGGTAGCCCTCGAGGCGACCGTCGGGGCGGGCCCGGACGACGACGGTCGGCTCGTGGCCGACCCCCGGACGCTCGGCGGCGACGGCGGCCCACTCGTCGTCCCGGAAGGAGGTGCAGTCGATGACGAGCGTCGCCTCGGGGTGGGCCGCCAGCTGGTCGGAGCGCTTCGAGCGGCCGGTCTCCCTGACGGCGGCGACGGGGTGGTCGGCGCCGGACCGGCGGGCCGGCGGCTCCGGCCGCGTCACCTCCACGAGCGCCCCGTCGACGGCGAAGTCCAGGGCGTGGCCGCTTTCCTGTTCGACCTCCGGCTCGAAGTCGAGGCCGGCGTCGACCAGCAGCTTCGCGACGGTGAACTCGGCCATCGTCGCCCGCATCCGGCCGACGTCGTAGCCGCCGGAGGTGCCGAGCTTCGAGGCCATCGTGTACCGGTGGGCGTCCAGCACGCCCGTCGACAGCAGCGACTCGTAGAAGCCGAGTCCTTCCTCGCGGGTCGCGTCGGGGAAGCCGGCGGCGTCCTCGGCGAAGAACCGCCGCGTGGTGTGGCGGCCGTCCTTCGAGCAGAACACCGGCAGGAAAAACCAGGTGACGTACTCGAATGCGGCGAGCCACGGGTCGGTGAGCTCGACGCGGGCGGTGAGCTCGCGCTGGGCCCACCGCGAGACGGCGTACGGCGCCTCCTCGAAGGTCTCCTTTTCCGTCCGCCACAGCGGCTCCGGCGTCTCGGTGTTGCCGAGCCAGTAGGCCCGCCCCGGCCGGCGGCAGAACAGCGCGACGTCGCCGTTGTCCATCTCCAGCCGGCACGTCTCGTAGCGGTCGTCGGCGACGCGGAACCACGGGTCCTCGAGCCGCGCGCCGAACGACGCCTCCAGGGGAGCGAGCAGCTGCGCTTCGATCCGGTCGTCGGTCCACGTCTCGTCCGAACGGCGGAATCGGAGGGGCCCAGCCACGGTTCAAGTAGCGGGCCGCGTCGTTTAGCGGTTGCGCTCCGACCGCGGGATAAACCACCGGGCATCATCCGCGATACATTGATTACCCGGAACTCGTTAGGTGAATCCATGTCAATGGGTGCCTATGACGAGGACGAGCACGAGCGCCGCGAGCAGAAGAACTCGAGCGTCGACGCGTCCTTCGACGACGAACGCACGGAGTACGAGGGGGAACTGGAGTACGACTCGGGGGAGTCGGCGGAGGCGCTTCTCGACCAGTTCAGGGAAATCCAGTCGGAGTGAGCGCCGGCGCCGTCAGTCGGTTTCGCGGGTCCGCAACAGCAGCAGCGACGTGCCGGTGACGGCGGCCACCGCCGCGACGTGACCGACGAGGGCCGCAAGCAGCACCTGGTGGTCGAGCAGGAACGGCACCAGCAGTAGCTGGACGCTCGCGAACAGGATGGTCTCGCGGTCCGCGCGGCGGAGCGTCGCGGCCGTCTCGGGGGTGAACCGGTAGCGCGCCGACCGCCACAGCCCGACGACCGACGCCCACCAGCCCGTGCCGATGCGGTAACAGAGGTCCCACAGCACCAGCAGCATCAGGTAGACGACCAGCACGGGCGGGTCGGGGCCGAACAGCCGCTCGACGAGCCGGCCGCCGCTCTGTGGGTCGAAGACGAACAGGTGCGTCACCAGGGCGATGAACGCCAGCACCCCCAGCACCACCTCGATGTTGGAGCTGAACAGCAGCTGGCGGTACGGCTCGGGCGCCTCGGAGGCCCTGGCGGCCTGGCCGATGCGGAGCATCTCCAGGCTCCCGACGGCGGCGATGACGACGGCCGCCGTCCCCGCCAGCGCCGCCCGCCAGAGCCCGTAGTACCACGCCAGGGCAACGATGGCCGTCTCGAAGAACGCCAGCTGGATGGCGACGGCCTCCGCCCGCGAGAGGTCGATTCCCGGCAGCGCCCCGATGATGCTCTCGTAGGCCCACGTCTCGCCGTAGTCGGGCCGCATCTACGCCTCACCCGCCGCCGGAGCGGCGGCCGCGGTCGGTCGGTCGTCGACGGCGGCCCGGACGGCCTCCTCGAACGGCGTGAGTTCGACGTCGACGTGCCGGCGGATGCCCTCGTCGGCGACGACGACCGCCTCCCGGAGCCCGACGACCGTCGGCCGGGCGGCCGACAGCGGGACGTCCGTCACCAGCCACAGCCAGCCGGCCGACAGCCGCGGCGACGTCACCGGCACCGGAACGACCGGCGACCGCCGCCCGGCGACGACCTCGGCGGTCCGCTCCAGCATCGTCTCGTAGGTCAGCACGTCCGGGCCGCCGACCTCGAACGTCCCGTTCCGGGTGGCCGGCGCCTCCAGCACCCCGAGGAGGTACTCCAGCAGGTCGCCGACGTAGATCGGCTGGCGGTCGGTCCGGACCCACCCCGGCGTCAGTATCACCGGCAGCCGCTCGGCGATCTGCCGGGTGAGCTCGAAGGTCGTCGACCCGGCCCCGACGACGGCCGCCGTCCGCAGGGTCGTCAGGTCGTGGTCGCCGCCGTCGAGGATGTGCTCGACCTCGCGGCGGGCGGCCGTCGCGGCCGTGCTGCCGCCGGCGACCCCGCCGAGGTGGACGACCCGGTCGACGCCGGCGTCGTCGGCGGCGTCGACGAAGCTCCGGGCCGCCAGCCGCTCCCGGTCGGCAGCGTCGCGCCGCGTGGCGCGGGCGAGGTAGTAGGCGGCGTCGACCGACGGCAGCGACGCCGGCGGGTCCAGCAGGTTCTCCCCGTGAACCTCGACGCCCGCCGGCGGGTCGTATCGGTCGACGTCGCGGACCAGCGCCACCACGTCGTGGTCGGCCGCACGGAGCGCCGAGACGAGGCGACCGCCGACGAACCCCGTCGGCCCCGTGACGAGTACGCGCATGTGGGTGCCCACGGGTCCCCGGTTTTTAATCCCATCCCGACGTCGTCGGCGCGCCGCCCCGCGTCCCGGGAACGTCGTGGGCCGGGACGTCCCTCGTGGCACCGAGGTGCGGTGTGTTATCGTTTCGGGAGCGCCGCGGAAAACCGCGGGTGACGTGACCCCGAACCGCGACCGGGTATCTCGGTATAATACGAGAATATAACCTCTCGGCTCGCGTACAATTTCGGGGTAACTTTTTTGTCGAACGGAGCCATTAAATCCGCGTAGAGGTGGTCTCGATGTCGGAGCGCCAGCCAAACAGCGACAGCTTCGGTACCGCCCGTCCGTCCTCGCCGGACGAACTGCAGCCGGTCGACCCCACCCGGCTCTCCCGGTACGACATCCTCCTGGGGTCGATCCTCCTCGTCCTGCTGGTCGCCTGGCTCGTCGGCCAGCTCTCGTCGCTCCCCGTCTGGGCGGCGATGGCCGCCGGCTCGCTGCTCGCGCTCCCGCTGGTCGCCGACGGGCTCGCGGTGAACCCGCCGTCGTGACCGGCGGCTTTTGTCCGTGGCGCCGCTACGACCGCCATGAGCGGCGACCCGTGTGACGCCTGCGAGACGGAGGTTTCGATCGGCGGCGGCATCGCCGGCATCTGGTCGTCGAACCGCGGGACCGGCGGCATGACCCTGGAGTTCGACGACGGCAGCGACTTCTTCCTCTGCTTCGACTGCATCGAGGCGCTACCCGAGGAGCCGTCGCCGGCCGACGTCGCCGCGCTGGCCGAGGACTGACCGCCGGGGCCGGTGGGTTTAGGGCCGTCCCGTCGCTCGGTTCGGCGTGGACCCGTCGCGCATCGTCGAGGAGTTCCCCGCCCCGTCGTTCAGGGGCGCACAGCGGCAGGCGCTGGAGGACGTTCGAGCGGCCTTCGAGGCCGGCAACGACGTCGTGCTGGTGCGGGCACCGACCGGCAGCGGCAAGTCGCTGCTGGCGCGGGCGGTCGCCGGCTGCGCCCGCCGGGCCGGCGAGGCCGCCCCGACCGAACCCGTCGGCGCATACTACACGACGCCGCAGGTGTCGCAGCTGGACGACGTCGCCGGCGACGACCTGCTGGCGGACCTCAGCGTCATCCGGGGGAAGTCCAACTACGACTGCATCCTGCCGGGGGAGACGGACACGCCGGTCGACCGGGCGCCCTGCGCCCGCGAGCGCGGCTTCGACTGCCCCGTCGAGCACCGCTGTCCGTACTTCTCCGACCGCGCCATCGCCTCGAACCGCCCCATCGCGGCGATGACGCTGGCGTACTTCATGCGGACGGCCGGCAGCGACGTCTTCGGCACCCGGGACGTCGTGGTGGTCGACGAGGCCCACGGGCTGGCGGAGTGGGCCGAGATGTACGCGACCATCGAGCTGGCGCCGTCGACGGTGCCGGTGTGGGACGCCTGCGAGCCGCCGGACGTCGAGGGGCTCGGCGACGTCGAGGGGTACGCCGAGCGGCTGACGACCGTCTGCGAGCGCCGGCAGGAGGAGCTCCGCGGAACGGTCGAGCTGTCCGTCGCCGAGACCGCGGAGCGCGACCGGCTGGCGGAGCTCGTCCGCGAGCTGGGCTGGTTCCTCGAGGACCTCCGGGACCCCGAGAGCCCGACGACGTGGGTCGTCGACCAGCGGGAGACGGGGGCGGTGACGGTGAAGCCGCTGGACCCCGCCCGCTACCTCCACCACACCGTCTGGGACCGGGGCCGGCGGTTCGCGCTGCTGTCGGCGACCATCCTCGACAAGGCGGCGTTCTGCCGCGGCGCCGGCCTCGACCCCGACGACGTCGCGCTGGTGGACGTCCCCCACACGTTCCCGGTCGAGCACCGCCCGCTGTACGACATCACGCAGGGGAAGATGACCTACGAGCGCCGCGAGGAGACGCTGCCGGCCGTCGCCCGGACGGTCGTCCGGCTGATGGCGAAACACGACGACGAGAAGGGGCTGATCCACGCCCACTCCTACGACATCGCCGACCGGCTGCGGGCGCTGCTGTCGGAGTTCGGCGTCGGCGGCCGCGTCCGCGGCCACGACCGCGAGAGCCGCGACGCGGCGCTCGCCGGCTGGAAGCGGAGCGACGACCCCGACGTCTTCGTCTCGGTGAAGATGGAGGAGGCGCTGGACCTCGAGGGCGACAGCTGTCGGTGGCAGGTGCTCTGCAAGGCGCCGTACCCCAACACGAACGACTCCCGGGTCGCCCGGCGGCTCGAGGACGGCGCCTGGGGGTGGTACTACCGGACGGCGCTGCGGACGGTGATCCAGGCCTGCGGCCGGGTCGTCCGGTCGCCCGACGACCACGGCGCGACGTATCTCGCCGACTCGTCGCTTTTGGACCTCTTCGAGCGGGCCCGCGGCGACATGCCCGACTGGTTCGCCGCGCAGGTCGACGACATGGAGCGGCCGGCGCTGCCGGCCTTCGAGACGGCCGTCGACGCCGCGGGCGGCGACGGTGGTCGGGGGCAGGGCGACCGGCGGTCCCGCTCGCGGTCGCGGTCGTCGGGGGCGGACGACGGCGCCGGAACCAGGGACA
>JAHENN010000286.1 GCA_018609665.1 Haloarculaceae archaeon
GCGGGACGGCGTGGGCGCCGACGTACGCCGCGGCCGCGCTCCCGACGCCGCTGCCGTCGACGACGCCGACGAGGGCGGCGACGAGCGTCAGCAGCCAGCCGACGAGCCACGCGACCGCGCCGCGGACGACCCCTCTGAGCAGTCCCAGCATGTGCGGGCCGACGACGACGGGGAAGTTATCGGTTCCGCCTCACATGACGCCGAGTTCCTTGGCGATGGTGTTGAGCTGTATCTCGTCGGTCCCCTCGACGATGCGGAGGATGCGGGCCGTCTGGAGCTCCTCCATGAACGGGTTGTCCTCCGAGAGCCCGTCGCCGCCGTGGACCTGGACGACGTCGTCGGCGACGTCGAACATCACGTTCGTCGCGAGGTACTTGACGATGGAGGACTCCTCGATGGCCTGCTCGCCGCCGTCCATCAGCCACGCCAGCCGGAGGGCGGCGGCGTCGGCGGCGAAGGCGTCGGCGCGGGCCCGGGCGAGCTTGTGGGAGACGCCCTGGAACTTGCCGATGGGCCGGCCGAAGGCCTCCCGCTCGGTCGCGTAGTCGACCCCGCGGTCGATGAGGAACTCCGTGTGGCCGAGCGCCCGGGCGCCGATCTCGAGCCGACCCAGCGAGAGGAACTCCATGGCGTCGTAGAAGGCGCCGTCCTCGGTGCCGAGCACGCGGTCGTCGGACAGCCGGACGTCGTCGAGGACGATCTCGCCCTGCATGCCCGTCATCCCGACGGCGTTGTTCAGCGAGGCGACCTCGTACTCGTCGGCCTCGACGATGAAGCAGGTGATGCCGCCGTACCGGCCCATCTCCTCGACGGGCGAGGTGCGGGCGAACACCTGCACGAAGTCGGCGTACGGCGCGTTCGTGATCCACTGCTTGTGGCCGTTCAGCACCCATTCGTCGCCGTCCTGCGTCGCCTCGGTCGACGCAGGGCTCGTCGAGCTCTGCTCGGCGGTGTCCCTCTCGGCCGTCGTCGACATGTTCGGCGAGTCCGAGCCGACGCCGGGTTCCGTCTGGGCGAACGCCGTCGACTTCTCGCCGCGGACGCACGGCTCGAGGTACCGCTCGACCTGCTCGCCCTCCGCCTGCGCGAGCAGCGGCTTCGGCCCCTCCGGCCCCGCCAGAACGTACTCCGACAGCCCCGGCCCCGTGGCGGCGACGTGCTTGATCGCCCGGTACCAGGTGACGTTGGAGACGCCCTCGCCGCCGACCTCTTCGGGGAGGTTCATCGCGTAGAAGCCCGCCTCGGCGCTCCGGCGGCGGACCGTCTCGATGGCCTCCCGGACCTCCGGGACGAGCCGACCGTCGTCCTCGTGGCGCTTGCGGGGGTTCGACCACGTCTCCCCGAGGTCGTCCTCCAGCGGCTCGACCTCCCGTTCGAGGAACTCCTCGAGGCTCGAGAGGATGAGGCTCGTCTCCTCGTCCGTCTCGAAGCTGACGCCCGCCCGCGGAGCCTCCTGCGTTGCCATACCGTCACATACGCCGGGCGGCTCTTCAACCCTGCGCGCCGGCCTGCCGGCCCGCCGGGTCGCCGGCGACGGCAGGCTTATGAGGCGACGAACCGACCGCCATCCATGCGACTCGACGGCGTTCGCGTGCTGGATCTGACCCGGCTGTTGCCGGGGCCGTACGCGACGCAGCTGCTCGCCGACGCCGGCGCCGACGTGGTGAAGATCGAGGACACCGACGCGGGCGACTACGCCCGGCACATGCCGCCGACGACCGACGACGGCGTCGGGGCGGTGTTCGACGCGGTCAACCGGGGCAAGCGCAGCGTCGCCGTCGACCTCAAAGACGAGGACGGACGGGCGGCGTTCTACGAGCTCGCCGCCGACGCCGACGTCGTCGTCGAGAGCTTCCGGCCGGGCGTCACCGACCGGCTCGGCGTCGACTACGGGACGCTGACCGACCACCGCGAGGACTTGGTCTACTGCTCGCTGACCGGCTACGGCCAGGCGGGGCCGTACGCCGACCGGGCAGGCCACGACCTCAACTACGTCGGCCTCGCGGGGCTGCTGGACATGACCCGCAAGAGCGTCGACGAGGCTCCCCGGCTGCCCGGCTACCAGGTGGCCGACATGGCCGGCGGGCTGCTGGCGGCCTTTTCGGTGTGCTCGGCGCTGCTGTCCCGCGAGCTCGGCAACACCGGCGGCGAGTACCTCGACGTCGCGCTGACCGACGCCGTGGTGTCGTTCTCGCAGGCGGTGGCGCCGGCGGCGCTCGGCGACGGTGACCCGCGACCGGGGGAGACGCCGCTCACCGGGAGGTACCCGTGGTACGACGTCTACGAGACGGCCGACGGCCGCTACGTCACCCTCGGGGCGCTCGAGCCGCAGTTCTGGACGACGTTCTGCGAGGCCGTCGACCGTCCCGACCTCGTCGGCGCGCACATGACCGACGACCCGGCGGAGCTGGGGGCGCTGCGGACGGAGCTGACCGAGCTGTTCCGGTCGCGGACGCGCGAGGAGTGGGCCGAGTTGGCCGCCGACGTCGACGCGGCCCTCGGGGCGGTGTACACGCCGACGGAGGCGCTGGAACACCCGCAGATCGAGGCCCGCGGCTACGTCGAGCGGGGCGACGGCGCCCCGCGGGTCGGGCTACCGCTCTGCGGCTCCGACCGGCCGGCCGGCGCCGGCGGCGACCCGCCGGGCCACGGCGAGCACACCGACGAGGTGCTGACCGCGGCGGGACTGTCGGCGACGGAGGTCGAGCGGCTCCGCGAGGCGGGCGCCGTCAGCTGACGCCGGCACCGACCAGGTCGACGAGCGCCCGCCGCTTCAGCAGCGCGAAGCCGACGAAGACGACCAGGAAGCCGGCCAGCGAGAGCGGTCCGACCGTCTCCCCCAGCAGGGCGACGCCCGCAACGGTCGCGACCAGCGGGACAAGGTATGCGACCAGACTCGCCTCGAAGGCGCCGCGCCGGTCCAGGAGGGTAAAGTAGATGACGAACGCCAGCGCGGTCGAGAAGACGCCGAGGTAGACGACGGCGCCGACCGCCGCCGGCGTCGCAGTCGCCGGCGCCGTCTCGCCGGCGCCGAGGCTCAGCGCGTGCAGGATGCCGCCGCCGAGCAGCATCGCCCAACCGGTCATCGCGACCCGCTCCATCGACGGGGCGGCCCGGTCGACGAGGACGCCACCGAGCGAGACGCTGGCGACCTGGCCGAGGACGATGAGCCGGCCGACGGTGTCGCCCGCCAGCAGGTTCCCGGGGTCGGGCTGGACGATGAGCCCGACGCCGAGGAAGCCGACGGCGACGCCGGCGGCGCCGACCGCCGAGAGCCGCTCGCCGAGCAGCGCCAGCGCCCACAGCGCCGTCAGAATGGGCACGAGCGCCTGCAGGATGGCCGCGACGCCGCTGGCGACGGTCTGCTGGCCGATGAACAGCAGGCCGTTGCCGGCGACGAGAAAGAGTCCGCCCCAGACCACCGCCTCGAGGTCGTTCCGGCCGCCGGGCCGCCAGTCGTCGGCCGTGACGGCGGCGTAGCCGAGCAGCAGCACCGCGGCGGTGTCGTAGCGGAACGCGGCGAACAGCAGCGGCGGCAGGTGCTCGAGGCCGACGGAGATGGCCGGAAAGGAGAAGCCCCACATCGTCGCCAGGGCGGCGAACAGCGCCGTCGCGTACAGCCGGGACACGGGCGCCGTTGTTTCGGACGGCGTGAAACGCTTGCCGTTCCGGCACTGCGAGCAGGCGACCCTGCCTCCCGGCGGACCTCGGGTCGCGCTCCCGCCTCGGCGGCCTGCCGGCCGTGTTCACGACACGCGCCGTCTGGCCGCGGCTTCGCATATAAATCGCCGCCCGCGGTCAGTCGTGGACGAGCACGTCGACGACGTCGGTGCCGTCGCGTTCGAGGGCCGCCTCGTAGACGTCGGGGAACGCGTCGGGCGTCTCGACGAGGTGCCCGCGGGCGCCGTGGCTCTCGGCGTTCGTCGGGATGTCGACGTGGGGGTCGAAGTCCATCCCGACGAACTCGTGGTCGTCCTCGTCCCCGCCCAGCATCTCGAGGGTGTTGTCCTTGAGGATGCGGTAGTTGCGGTTGTCGGGGACGACGACCGTCAGGTCGACCCCCTGGCGGACCGCCGAGTAGACCGCGTTCGGGTAGTAGAGGTAGGAGCCGTCGCCGACGTAGCCGACGACGGTCCGGGGGTCGTCCCGGGTCTCCTCGGCGACCGCGGCGCCGACCGCCGCGGGCAGCCCGTAGCCGAGGCCGCCGCCCTTGTTCGAGAGGTAGCCCTCGGCGTCGAGCGGAAAGCGGGTCAAGAGCGCGAACTTCGCGGTGACGCCCTCGTCGACGACGTAGACGTCGGGGTCGACGGCCCGCATCGCGTCGACGAGTTCTGCCTTCGACAAGCGGGTCTCGCCCTCCGGCTTCTCGTCTTCGCCCATTTGCCGCATCGTCGCCTCGAGGCCGGCCTTCACCGACCGGACGTCCTCGATTCGCTCCCGGCGTTCGGCCTCGTCGAGCCGGTCCTCGATGCGGTCGGCGATGGCGTCCATCACCCGTCCGGGGTCGCCGACGACGGCCGCGTCGGCTGGCTGGTTCTTGCCGACCTCGTGGGGGTCGCTGGAAGCCTGAACGACCGTCGTGTCCGCCGAGACGAGCGGGTTCTCGTGCCGCAGCAGCGTGGTGTTGGTCGAACAGCCCACGAGCGCCAGCGTGTCGGTGTCTAGGAGCATCGAGGCGACGTCCTCGCCGGGGCCGACGAACGACACCCACTGCTCGTGGTCGGTCGGGAAGTTGACCTCGCAGGCGAGTATCTCGCCGTGGACGCGGGCGCCGGTCGCCTCCGCGAGCCGGACGGCGGCGTCGACGGCGTCGGTGCCGGCGCGGGCGACGTGGTCGCCGACGACGAGGACCGGCTGGTCGGCCGCCACGAGGTGGTCGGCGGCCGTCTCGACCTGGCCGGGGTCGCCGGCGCCGGCGTCCGGAATCGGGCCGAGCCGTTCGGGGTCGGCGTCGGTTTCGGTCTGCATCACGTCGGCCGGCAGCGCGAGGAACACCGGCCCGGTCGGCGGCGTCAGCGCCGTCCGGACCGCCCGCCGTAGCAGCATCGGCAGGGCGTCGACGTGGGTCACCTCCGCGGAGTCCTTGCAGAACTGCGCGACCAGCCGCTGGAGGTCGCCCGTCAGTAGCGGCTCCTCGTGGCGGAAGTCGAGTTCGTGGTTGCCGGCGGTCACCAGCATCGGGACGCCGCCGTACATCGCGCCGAAGACGTTGCCCAGCCCGTGGGCCAGCCCGGGTGTGACGTGGAGGTTGACCACGCCGAGCGGGCAGACCGACTCGTCGTCGTCGGCGTGGTACCGCCGCGTCGAGGCGTAGCCCGCCGCCATCCCCGTGGCGACGTCCTCCTGCAACCCGAGGACGTACTCCAGGTCGCTCCGCGAGAGGGCGTCCATGATCGGCAGTTCGGTCGTCCCGGGGTTGCCGAAGACGTGCTCGACGCCGTACTGCTCGAGGGCGTCCACGAACAGGTCCGCACCCGTGTAGCCGTCCGTCATACCCCGCCACGGGGACGGCGCGGACAAGTAGTTATCCCAGCCGTCGCCGTCCGCGCGGCCGGCCGGACCGTCTACACCTCCGGGCTCTCCTCGATGTCGGGGACGCCCTTCGCGGTGATGGTCTCGCCGACGACGTAGGAGGAGGCCTCGCTGGCGAGGAACTGGATGATGTCGGCGATCTCCTCGGAGCGGCCCATCCGGCGTTCGACCTCGCCGCGGTCGACGTCGTCGGCGGCGACGCCCATCTGTGACTCGACGCCGGGCGTGGCGACGAACCCCGGCGCGACGCAGTTGACCCGGATGCCATGGCCGGCGTACTCGTAGGCCAGCGTCGTCGTCAGGTTGACCACGCCGGCCTTGGCGGCCCCGTAGTGGCTCATGTACGGCGAACCGTCGGTGCCGGCCACGGAGGCGAGGTTGACGATGGTGCCGCCGTCGTCGTCCTGCATCCGTTCGCCGGCGGCCTGCGAGCAGTGGAAGGTGCCGTGGAGGTTGATATCGACGATGGTCTTCCAGCCGTTTTCGGAGATGTCGTCGAAGCCGGCCATGAAGGAGGCGCCGGCGTTGTTGACCATCGAATCGATGCCGCCGAACTCCTCGACGGTGGCGTCGACGAGCGCCTCGACGGCGTCGCGGTCCCGGACGTCGCACTCGACGGCGATGGCCTCGCCGGGGCGGTCGCTGTCGTTGATTTCGGCGGCCACCGCGTCGATGTCCTCCTGCGAGCGGGAGGTGACGACGACGTCCGCGCCCTCGTCGGCGAACCGCTTTGCGGTCACCTCGCCGATGCCCTGGCTGGAGCCGGTCACGACGGCGGTCTTGCCCGCGACGCTGTACTGGCTCAGCATCGCCGCTCACCCGCCGCGACGACGCCCGTGGATGGAAGCATGCCCCGACCTTCCGGCCCGGCGTTAATAAAGGTAGCCACAGGGCCCGAATACTGAACAATGGAAGGCCGAATCGGGAAGAACTAAAACGAAGTCTTATATCTCGCGGCGGCAACCTTCCGACAGATGGATTCCCGGAGCGCACAGGGCCGCGTTCACCGACTCGCGTTCGACGTCGACTGGCCGCCCGGTCACGTCGCCTGCTACGTAGTGGACGGCCCGGAGCCGATTCTCGTCGACGCCGCGACGCCGGACTGCGAGGCTGCCTTCCGCGACCGGCTGGCCGACCTCGACCTCGAGCCCGGCGACGTCGAACACGTCCTCGTCACCCACCCCCACGTCGACCACATCGGCCAGGTGCCGACGGTGCTGGCCGAGGGGGACCCGACCGTCCACGCGCCGGCGGGCGTCCGCGAGCGGTTCGCCCGCGACCCCGACGACCTGGCGGCCCGGGTCCGGCGCAACTGCGTCGCGGCGGGCTTTCCCGACGACCAGCGCGAGACCGCCGTCGAGATGGCAGTCGACTCCCTGGAGCGGGACGCGGCGCTGCTGGAGCCGGACCGCGTCGACGCCTGGCTCGCGGCCGGCGAGCGGGCGACCGTCGGCGGCCTCGCGGTCGAGCCGGTGCACGTCCCCGGCCACCAGGCCGACCACCTCAGCTACCGGACCGAGATCGACGGCGAGACCGCCCTGCTGGCCGGCGACATGGGTATCGAGCCGTTCCGCCCGGTCGTGCTGCACGACGGCCTCGACGACGGACACCGGGAGGCGTTCGACGCCTTCGACGACGCCCTCGACCGGCTGGCCGCCCTCGACGTCGACCGCGTCTACCCCGGCCACGGCCCCGTCCACGACGACCTCGCGGGGGTCGTCGAGCGGGACCGCCGCAGCCTCGCCGACCGCCTCGACGGCGTCCGCGACCTCGTCGCCGACGGCCGCGCGACGGTCCCCGGGGTCGCGATGGCCCTCGCCGGCGACCGCGACGTGAAGTACCTCATCCCGGAGACGATGAGCGCGCTGGCGCACCTCGAGCGGACCGACGCCGTGACCGCAGGGACCGTCGACGGCGTCCGCCGCTACGAGGTATGACCGACGCCCGGTACGAGGCCGTTCTCTGGGACATCGGCGGCGTGCTGGTCGAGCTGGCGTCGGTCAGAGCGGGCTACGCCGCCTTCGTCGCCGAACTCGCCGACGCCCACGACCTCGACCGGGAGGCGGCGCTAGCGACCTGGCGGGAGACCCTCGGGGAGCACTTCCGCGGCCGCGAGGGAACGGAGTACCGGCCGGCCCGGGAGGGCTACCGGAAGGCGACGGCGGCGCTGTTCGACGGCGACCCGCCGGACGGCTGGGAGCGGGTCTTCGAGCGGGCGAGCGGCGCCGCCCTCCGGCCGGTCGACGGCGCCGTCGGGGCCGTCGAGCGGCTGGCCGACCTCGGCGTCGCGCAGGCGGTCGTCTCCGACATCGACACGCGAGAGGCCGAGAACGCGCTGGCGACGCTCGGCGTCCGGGACCGCATGACCCACGTCACCACCTCCGAGGCGGTCGGCGTCACCAAGCCCGACGAGCGGACCTTCCGCGACGCCCTCTCCGCGCTCGAAATCGCGCCGGAGGCGGCGCTGATGGTCGGCGACCGCTACGAGCACGACGTCGAGGGCGCCGCCGCGGTCGGTATCGACGCGGCGGGCTACGGCGCCGACGCCCGCGGCCCGGCGGCGACCTACGAACTCGACGACCTCCGGGCGCTACCCGACGTCGTTGCCGGCCGGGACGGGTAAACGGCCCGTCCATCGCCGTCGGAACGCTTAATCTGCGACCGGCGAATACCGGGAACGATGGACCTGGGACTCGACGACAGGACCGCCCTCGTGACGGGCGGCGCCGGACGCATCGGGAGCGAGGACTGCCGCGTGCTCGCCGAGGAGGGCGCCGAGGTAATTGCTCTCGACGTGGCGCTCGAGAAGGCCGAGAACGTCGTCAGCGAGGTCGAAGACGACTACGACGGCACCGCACACGCCGTCGAGTGCGACCTCACCGACCGCGAGGACGTCGCCGACACCGTCGCCGCCCTCGAGGCCGAGACCGGCGGCATCGACGTGCTCGTCAACAACGCCGGGATGGTCGACGCCCGCGACCGGGTCGAGGACTTCGACGACGACATCTGGGACCGCGACCTCTCGGTGAACCTGACGGGCGCCTACAACGTCACCCGCGAGGTCTACCCCGAGATGAAGGAGCGCGGCTGGGGCCGCATCATCAACATGTCGTCGATGGCGGGCTGGCAGGGCGGCTTCGGCCAGCTGTCGTACGCGGCGACGAAGGCCGGGCTCATCGGCTTCGGCAAGACGCTCGCCCTCGAGGGCGCCCAGCACGGCGTCACCTCCAACGTCATCGCGCCGAGCATCGTCGTCGGCCAGCTCGCCGAGTTGCCCACCGACCAGCTCGAGGAGGTCGACGAGCACTTCGCCCGCATCGCGAAGGCCACGCCGATGCGGAAGCTCGGCAAAGAGGAGGACGTCGCCAACCTCGTCGCCTACCTCGCCAGCGAGCAGGCGAGCTACATCACCGGCCAGGTGGTCGGCGTCACCGGCGGCATCGACCTGTTCAGCTTCTGACCCGACGGCGGGCGAGCCGAGGACAGCTTCTTACCGGCGGCGGCCGCGAGGGACGTCCATGAGCGGGACGTCACCCTCCGAGCGGTCCCCGACCGAGCGGCTGAAGAGCTACTTCGTGACCGGCGCGCTGCTGGTGATTCCGGCGGCGCTGACGGTCGGCATCGCGGCCTTCGTTTTCCGGTTTCTCTCCGGCTATCTCGCCCCGGTGGCGACGGCCATCGGGGGCGTCGTCGGCGTCGGCGGCCTCCTCGCGGACCTGCTCACGCTGCTGGCGGCGCTGGCCGCCGTCGGGCTGCTCGGGGCGGCCGTCGAGACGCTGCCGTACGGCTCGACGGCGGCGGAGCTCTTCCACCGGGCCGTCGAGTCGATTCCCGGCGTCGGCAACGTCTACGGCGGCTTCCGGGAGATGAGCGAGACCGTCGCCGACGGCGAGGAGAGCTTCCGGGACGTGAAGCTCGTCGAGTACCCCAGCGAGGGCTCCTACACGATGGCGTTCGTCACCGCCGACGCGCCGACGTACCTCGAGCGGAGCGTCGACCACGCAGAGGAGGGGATGATGAGCCTCTTCCTCCCGATGGGCCCCAACCCCGTGATGGGCGGGTTCGTCATCTACGTCTCCCGCGACCGGGTCCACGACATCGACATCGGCGTCGAGGAGGGGCTGCAGGCCATCATCACCAGCGGCGTGACGATAAGCGAGGACGACGACGAGCCGGAGATCGGCGGCCGGATGCGGGAGCGCATCGAGGAGGCCTGAGTCGCCGCCGGGCCGGAGAACTACCAACCCTCTCCCGACGTGGCCGCTCCCGCGGACGCCTTCGACCCGTTCGGGCTCGACGATGCGACACGAGCATCCGCGAGGGAGCGACGCGACCGAGCGGTTCGCCGGACGCGACCGCAGGGAGCGTCCGGTATCGCGCGCGGACCGGGGGCGGCCGGAGGCCGCCGGACGGAGCACGCGCGGATATTTTCCCCACCGTACGAAAGGTGGGTTCAGAACGTCGGCAGGTTCTCCAGTTCGTCGGCGTGCTCGTCGGCGCCGTCGAAGGCCTCGCGGGCGATGACGCGGCGGTGGACCTCGTCGGCGCCGTCGACGATCCGGAACGCCCGGACGGCCTCGTAGAAGTCCGCGAGCGGCAGGTCCCGGGAGATGCCGGCGCCGCCGCAGCACTGCACCGCCAGGTCGATGGCCTCCTGGCAGACGTTCGCGGTGAACACCTTCGACATCGAGACGGGCACGCGGGCCTGGTCGCCGCGGGCGATCTCCTTGGCGGCGTGCCGCACCATCGTCCGGGCGGCGTGGAGCCGCGTCTCCGCGTCGGCGATGTCGTACCGCAGCGACTGCTTGTCCGACAGCGTCGAGCCGAACGCCTCCCGCTCGTCCATGTACGCCTTGGCGATGGTGAGCGCCCGCCGGGCCATCCCGGAAAACCGCATGCAGTGGGTCAGCCGGGCGGGGCCGAGC
>JAHENN010000287.1 GCA_018609665.1 Haloarculaceae archaeon
ATCGCACGGCTCGCGACGTCCTCGTCGCCCTGGCCGGTGAAGAGGAAGAACGGCAGCCGCGGGCGCAGTTCGCGGACGCGGTCCAGCAGCTCGAGCCCGTCGAGCCGGGGCATCCGGTAGTCGGCGACCATGGCGTCGAACCCGTCGGCCTCGACCCGGGTCAGCGCCGCCGTTCCCGTCTCCTCGGTGACGACCGTGACGTCGACCGCGAGCTCCCGCTGGAGGAACTCGGCGACCATGTCTGCCACCACGGCCTCGTCCTCGACGACGAGCGCCCGGACCGGGTCCGTCAGGCCGACTGCCGCCTCGCCGTCGTCCGTCTCGCCGCTCCCACGGAGCCCTCTCTGTTCCCACCCTGGCATACAAGTCCGAGAGAATTAGACCCATGTAAACACCTGGCACACCTCACGGAGTGAGCGGTCGCGGACGGGACGGCGGCCACCGGCGGACGGCAGACACAAGCCTCCCGGGCCGGAAGGGCAGGCATGATAGACGAGGGACGGACCGCGCCGGACTTCTCGCTGCCGGGCGTCGAGGGCGGCGAGCCGGCCGTCTACGACCTCCACCGCGCCGTCGAGGGCGGCGACGCCGTGCTGCTGTGGTTCGCGCCGGCGACCTTCCTGCCGGCGGTCACCGCCGAGCTGGCCGCGATGGGCGAGGCCGGCTGGCACGGCGACGGGCTGCGGGTGTGGGCGGTCACGGCCGACAGCATCTACGCGGCGGCGGCCTACGCCGACCGGTACGACCTGCCGATGGCGCTGCTGGGCGACGGCGGGAGCGTCGCCGACCACTACGGCGTCCGCCGCGAGGAGTGGGAGGGCCACTACGGCGTCCCGGGGCGGGCGGCGTTTCTCGTCGGCGCCGACTGGGAGGTGCGGTTCGCGTGGGCGACCGACGACGCCTTCGCCCGCCCCGACCCCTCGCCGGTCGCGCGGGCCGCCGACGCCGTCGCGGCGGCCGCTCCCGGGGTCGACGCCGACGTCGCCGTCGACTACGACGCCTACTTCGGCTGACGATCGAGCGACCGGCGGATGGCGCGCAACTCGTCGCGGACGGCCCGCCACTGGTCGACGGTCCCGGGGACGGCCGACGTGCCGCCGCCCAGCCGCTCTATCCGCCGGCGGACGTCGTTCGGGTCGTGGACGTCGGCGAACCGGAGCTCGCGGCCGCCGGCGACCTCGATTTCGACGGTTCCGTGGCCGAACAGCGTTCCGGTGACGTCCTGCGTCGCGCGGGTGTTCTGGACGCGGCCCAGCTCGACCGTCCGCAGGTCGATGCCGACGACCCCCTGCTTCCGGTACAGCGTCCGGTCGGTGACGACGTACCGCGTGTTGGCGACCCGGAGGTACGCGTAGCCCGCCGGAAGCGGCGCCGCGAGCAGGAGCCCGAGGGCGAACGGGTCGACGGCGACCCCGCCCGCGACCGCGACGACGGCGACCGCGAACCCGGCGAGCACGCCCGGAGCCGCCCGCATGAGCCGGGGCTGGGCCTCCCACTGGACGGTCTCGCCGGCCTCGAGCCGGAGCCACTCGTCGGTCATCCGTCCGCTTCCAGTTCCGCGCGGATGGCACGCAGCTCCTCGAGGACCTCGTCGAGGACGTCGGCCTTCCCCTCGTCGCCCGGTTCGGCGTCCTTGACGTGCCGGGTGACGAGCCCCTGGACCTCCGCGGGCTCGGGAACCGACCGGAATCGCATCTCGGTCCCGCCGCTGCCGGCCGTCGAGACGTCGACGTTGCCGTACCCGAAGTACGAGCCGACGGCGCTCTGGCTGTAGGAGGTGTTCTGGACCTTGTCGAAGCCGATTTTCTGGACGTCGCGCGAGAGGATGCCGGTCTTCTTGTAGAGACCCGCGCTGGTGACGACGTAGCTGGTGTTCGTGTAGGTGAGGTACGCCCCGGCGATGATGGGGAGCCCGACCAGGACGACCGACAGCGGAATCCCGACGGCCAGGGCCGGAACGAGGCTGTACCTGTGCGGTCGGCTCGACCACAGCAGTTCCTCGTCCGCGTCGAGCGTCAGCCACTCGAGCGTCGCGGAGGTACCCGACATGAGCGGGGATTCGTCGGACAGGTACAAATGCGGTCGGGATGCCGGTCGCCGCTGGAACCGGCCGGAAGGCCGGGGCATAAGCGCCCGGGGACCGAACGGCCGACGAGAGTCACATGCGCAGACGAACGTACCTGGCGGTCACCGCCGGCGCGGCCGGGCTGGCGGGCTGTGCCGGCGGCGGGCCGGGCGGCGAGGGAGGCGGCGACGATGCGCCGGGCGCTGACGGCGGCGAGGCCAGGGGCGAGCGGTTCGCCGTCGAGACGGTCGTCGACGGCCTCGAACACCCCTGGGGGATCGCCGTCCTCCCGGACGGGCGGCTGCTGGTCACCGAACGCCCCGGTCGGCTGCGGCTCGTCGACCCCGCGGCCGGCGAGGCCCGGACGGTCGAGGGGACGCCCGAGGTGCACGCCGCCGGCCAGGGCGGGCTGCTCGACGTGACGGTCCACGACGGGTCGGTGTACCTGACCTACGCGGCGACGGACGACGCCGGGCGGTCGGCGACGCACCTGGGGCGGGGTCGGCTCGACGCCGCGGCCGGCCGGCTGACCGGCTTCGAGCGGCTGCACGTCGCCGAGCCGTTCGTCGACTCCGACGCCCACTACGGCTCCCGCGTGGTCGTCGGCCCCGACGACCGGCTCTACGTGACGTCCGGCGACCGGCAGTTCAAGGACTTCGGGGCGGGCCACGTCGCGCGCGACCGCTCGAACGAGCTCGGGGCGGTGCTGCGGCTCGCACCCGACGGGTCGGTTCCGGACGACAACCCCTTCGTCGAGGAGCCGGGGGTCCGCGACGGCATCTTCACCTACGGCCACCGGAACCCCCAGGGGCTGGCCGTCCACCCGGAGACGGGGGCGCTGTGGGAGCACGAACACGGCGAGCGGGACGGCGACGAGGTGAACGTCCTCGAGGCCGGCGACGACTACGGCTGGCCGGTGGCCTCGGAGGCGTGCAACTACGGCACCGACGACCCGGTCGGCGTCTCCCACGGCGACCGCGAGGACGTGACGGCGCCGGTCCACGTCTGGCCGTGCGGGAGCGGCGGCTTCCCGCCGTCGGGGGCGACGGTCTACGACGGCGACGCCTTCCCGTCGTGGCGCGGCGACCTGTTCGCGGGCAACCTCGCCGGCCAGTATCTCGGCCGGCTGTCGGTCGACGGCCGCGAGGTCAACGAGCGGGCGCCGCTCCTGTCCGACCGGGAGTGGCGGGTCCGGGCGGTCGCCGCCGACCCCGCGGGCCGCCTCTACGTCGCCGTCGACGCCGCGTCGGCGCCGCTGGTCCGGCTCGTCCCTGCCTGACTCCGGCCGCCTCGGCGGCGGTCGCGCCGGGCGGGTCGGACGCACCCGTCGCGGAGGAGCGGCGGCGCGTGGTCCGTCACGCCACCCGCGATTCTGTCGGGCCGACGGACGGTCGCCGGATGACAGCGGGCGGAGCGGACGTTTGGACGCGTTTGTCAGAGCCATTATATTGCACACGGCCGGCTGCAACTTTATGACGTTCGACAGACGAGATGTCATCAAGACAGCGGGGGCACTCGGTGTCGCTGGACTGTTCTCGGGAACGGGCGCGGCGTCGACCGACACGACGGTGGACGACCGGCTCGACACGACCGGCGGCGTCCAGGAGGTACTGGTCGTGTTCCGCCGGCAGGAGAACGTGGACGTCCTCGAGCAGTTCGACCTGGTGGACG
>JAHENN010000288.1 GCA_018609665.1 Haloarculaceae archaeon
CCCGGTCGCCGGCCTCGGCCCGCTCTGCCGCCTCCTCGGCGGCCGTCGAGACGGCCTTCAGCGCCCGCACCAGCCCGGTGACGCCGGCCGTCTGGCGGCCCGCGTCCTCGGACACCAGGTCGTCATCGTCGTCGTCGCTGTCGCCGTCGCCCTCGGTCGGCGTCGGGCTCGCTCCGCCGGCGGGCGTCGCGGTGTTCCCTCCCACGACGCCGTCGACGGGCTCCTCGAGCGTGTCGCTCACCTCGTCGACGACGACGTCTGTGACTGACTCGACGCTGACGGCGGACTCGACGCTCACGTCGGCGACGAAGCCGGCCAGCGAGGCCTTGCCCGTCCGGGGCGTCTCGATTCTGACCCGCTCGTCGTCGCCCGGGTTGACGCGGAAGGCGCCGGGGGTCCCGTCGGCGTCCCGCACCTCGGTCGTGTAGGCGCCGCCGCGGTGGACGTAGACCGCGTCCGGGCCGTCCAGCGGGGCGTCGTAGAGCCGGCCGCCGAAGTCGTCGTCGACGGCCAGCCGTTCGAGGTCGGCGTCGACCCCGTCGGCGTCGACCTCCAGCTTCACCGCCGCGGCCCGCGGCGTCAGCGGCACCTCGCCGTCGACGCCGGCGACGGTCGTCCCCTCGCCGGTCACCTCGACGCGCTCGGCGTACGGCGCCGACCCCGGGCCGTCGACGGTCAGGCGGTGGTCCCCGGCCGGGAGGTCCTCGACGACGACGGTGCCGGCGAACGTCGGCACCGCGACGGGGTCGCTCTCGACGAGGGCCGTCGCCTCCGTCGACGGCTCGCTCGTCGTCACACCCTCCTCCTCGGGAGCGTCGTCGGCGGGTTCGACCCGTCTGACGGCCGCCACCAGCTGGTTGACCGGCGCCGGCTCGCCGACGGCGTCGTAGGCGTCGGCCAGCGCCTGCCGGTGGGCCGGGTCGGAGATGTCCGCGGCGGGGTTGTCGTACCGCGGCTGCTCCCACGGCAGCCCCGTCGTCGAGATGTGGCTCGCGACGAGGTCCTCGCCGAACTCCGGGACGGGGAACTCGAAGCTGAGCTGCGGCCCCGTGAAGGCGGTGATGTGCTCCAGTTCGGCCGTCGGCACCAGCTCGTAGCTGACGTCGACGTCGGCCTCGGCGTCGGCCGCGTCGAAGGCGAACACGCGGCCGGTCTCCCGCCCCGGGAGGTCATCCGGCGGCTCCGACAGCTCGTCGAACGACCGCACGGTCAGCGCCCCGTCGACCAGCGCCTCCCGGTCGACCGCAGGCAGGCGCTCGTCCTCGTAGATGGGGGCGCCGTCCAGCTCCGGGACGACGTACGGCAGCCGGAACCCCTCGTCGCGCGGCAGCCCGTAGGCGGCCGGGATCTCCCCGGCCACCCCCTCCAGGGCGTCGTTGGTCACGTCGGCGATGGTCCCCTCGATGGGGTTGCGGGTGAACCGGTCGGCGATGTCGTTGACCGACAGCCCCCCCGAGTGCGACCCCAGCTCCGGCAGCACCCGCGGCACCGACCGCCCGTCGGGGTCGAGGAACTCGTTGTTCGGCACCTTCCGGGAGTGGGCGCTGGAGACGAACAGCCGGGGCTCGCCGGTCTCGCGGTCGACGAACACCTGCGTCAGCTCCCAGTCGTGCCAGTGGAAGTTCACCGAGAACTGGTCGAAGGCGGCGTACCACCAGTACTGCACCGCCGCCAGCGGCGAGTCCTCGTAGCCGACGACCCGGTAGAACACCGTCGGCGCCGGGGGCTCGCCGGCCTCGCGGAACCGCTCCGTGTAGCCGTCGAAGGCGGCGAAGCCGTCGACGACCGGCTCGCCGTCGGCCTCGCGCTCGTACGGCCGGGGGTCCGTCGGGAACCACTCCTCGAAGGCGTCGAAGTAGTACACTGGCGCGAACCGCTCGGCGAGCTCCCGGCTCTCGTCGTCGTCGACGTCGGTCGTCGGGGCGTCGGACTCCCGCTCGAAGGCCCCGAGGGCGACCGCCCCTGCGGTGCCGGCAGCGCCGACGCCGGCGCCGGCGAGCAGCTGTCGTCTCGTCAGGTCTGGCAGGTCCATGGCTCCTTGGCCGGTCGCCGGGGTCGCCGGCGCCGGTCGTCTCGTTTCAGTTCGACGCTGACGGGAATATCCCTTGTGGCTCGGGAGGCCGGCCGCTCCGTCCCCGCTCGACGGGGGCCGCCGAAGGACAGGGCTTTGGGCCGGCCGCCCCTACCGCGGAGCATGACGAACCTCGAGGGGTTCCGCTGTGCCGACTGCGGAACGACCGTGACCGACGAGGGCGCGACGACCTGCCCGGACTGCGGCGGCGCGCTCGACGCGACGTACGACCTCGACGACGCCGGCGACCCGCTCGACGACCCCGGCGAACTGCTCCCGGTCGCCCCCACGGGGATGGGCGAGGGGGAGACGCCGCTGGTCGAGGCTGAGCGGCTGGCAGAGGAACTCGACGTCGGGGCGCTGTACCTGAAGGACGAGGGCCACAACCCGACCGGCAGCGTCGTCGACCGGGGGATGTCGCTGGTGGCGGCGGCGGCCGACCGGGCCGGCGCCGACACGCTCGCGCTGGCGACGACCGGCAACGGCGGCCAGTCGGCGGCCGCCTACGCCGCCCGCGCCGGCCTGCTGTCGCGGGCTTTCGTCCCCTCGCGGGCGAACTTCATCAACAAGGCCATGATCAACGTCCACGGCGGCGACATGCGGGTCGTCGAGGGCCGGTACGGCGACGCCCGCGAGACCTACGAGACCGAACGCGAGGAGATGCCGGCCGCCGACGAGGAGACGTGGTTCCCGGCCGGCACCCTCGAGTCGCCGTACCGCCACGAGGGGTTCAAGCCGGTCTACTACGAGACCGTCGCGGCGCTGGCGGCGGCCCCGGACGCCGTCGTCGTCCCGGTCGCCCACGGCGGCGTCGTCGCCGCCGTCTGGAAGGCCGCCCGCGAGCTCGAGCGGCTGGGCGTCGTCGACGCGAAACCCCGCGTGTACGCCGCCCAGTCGGACGGCTGTGCGCCGGTCGTCGAGGCCGTCGAGAGCGGCGACGACCCCGAGCCGTGGGAGGTACCCGACACGGTCGTCGGCACCCTCGAAATCCCGGAGCCGGCCGCCGGGCTGCCGGCCGTCGAGGCCGTCCGTGCCAGCGGCGGTGCCGGCGTCGCCGTCGACGACGAGGACGCCCTCGACAGCGCGGCGACGGTCGCCCAGCACGCGGGCCTGGAGGTCAGCGTCGCCTGCGGCGTCGGCGTCGCCGGCGCCTGGCAGCTCCGCGACGACGGCGACCTGGCCGCCGACGACGCCGTCGTCGTGCTCAACACCGGCGCCGGCAACAAGGACGCCGACATCGTCCGCAGCCGGCTCATGAGCAAGGGCATCTGACCGCGAGCGGGGCCGTCTCCCGGCACCGGACACAGCGGCGGCCGCGACCGGCCGGACCGGCGGTCCGTGTCACGAGTTCACACCACACCACGCTTTTCTCGTCAGCCCCGATAGCGTCCGGTGATGACGGTCGTCACGACGCTCCTGGCCGGGGTCGTCTTCGGGCTCGCGCTCGCGGCCCCGCCGGGACCGATGAACGCGGTCATCGCCGAGGAGTCGGTCGTCGGGGGGTGGCGCTCGGGGTTCAGGTCCGGCCTCGGCGCGATGACGGCCGACCTCGTCTTCCTCGCCCTGGCGCTCGTCGGCGCCGTCGCCGTCGTCGAGCGCGTGCCGGCGGTCCGCAACGGGATGGTCGCCGTCGGGGGGCTGCTCATGCTGTACTTCGCCTACGGCGCCCTCGAGGGCGTCGGCGGGAGCTTCCGGTCGTCGGAACGGTCGTCCGGCGGCCGCGGCTTCACGAAGGCGTTCGTGCTGGCGCTGACCAACCCCTACCAGATACTCTTCTGGCTCACCGTCGGCGTCGGCCTGCTGGCGCCCGGGCAGGTGGACGTGCTGTCGTACGCCAGCGCCGCGCTGTCGGGGCTCGTCGTCGTCGAGACGGGCAGTCCGGCGCTGCTGGTCGGGCTGTTCGGCGGCATCCTCGCCTGGATCGTCGGCTTCCCGGCGGCGCTGTCGGCCGCCGAGCGCCGCACGGAGGCCGTCGCGCCCGCCGTCGCCGCACTCAGCGCCGCGGTGCTGGCGCTGTTCGGCGTCTACTTCCTCTACGACGCCGCGACCGGGTTCGGGCTCGCGACGGTGTGAACCGCCTCGGCCCGCTACACGTCGACGTCCGGCGGCGACCCGGGCTCCATGTCGGCGACCTCCGACTCGAGCCACTCCTTGAACCAGCGGACCCGCTTGATGCGGCGGTGGGCGATGCTGCGTGCGGTCTCCGAGCGGACGCGCTCGACGGCGTCCTCGCCGCGTTCGAGCACCCGGCCGACCATCTCGTTTGCGTCCATGTGGGTGCGGGCCTCGTAGCCCATCCGCAGCAGCATCAGCGCCGTCCCGTTGGCGCCGACCTTGTCGAGCAGGTCCGCCTCCATCAGACAGCGCGTCTCCAGGGGGACGTCCCCGAGGTCGCCGTCGTAGGAGTGAGTCTCGACGGCGTCACAGACCTGCTCGACGAACGACTCCGGGTACTCCGTCCGCGAGCGGAGGTACTCCCGGGCCACGCGGGCGCCCGCCTCGGCGTGGACGTCCTGGTCGGCCTCCAGCTTCGCGATGTCGTGGAACAGCGCCGCCACCCGCGCGACGTCGACGTTGGCGCCCTCGGCCTCGGCGATGTCGGCCGCCAGCTCAGTCACGTTGAGGATGTGGTTGTACCGGTACTCCGCGGAGTGCCACGGGTACCACCGCATCCGGCCGCCTTCTTCTTCAGCCTCGACGCTGGCCGCCAGGTAGTCGCGCACGAACCGCTTCATCTCCGCGAACTCCTCCTCGGAGACGGGCGATTCCCTTATTTCAACGCCCATGTAGCCACCTCCCCTGAGGAGCGGCAAACGAGTCGGTCATCTTACCCAAGGAAACGCAGGTTCGACTCTTTAGGCTTACGACACCGTCAGCGACGGAAATCGGTCGGCAACGGCCCGAGACGGTCCCGACGGACCCGACCACTACCGGCCGCCAGCCGCCGCCCGACGCCGGGAAGGATTTGTGCGACCGGGCCGTCGACCGACCGTGAACGTCAGACGCGTCATCCCGCAGGACGCCATCCCGAGCGTCGACGACCCGGCCTTCGGGGAGACGTACGACGGCCCGGCCGACGACCGGGTCGTCGTCTACGAGCCGGCAGACGGGCCGCCGCGGGCCTACCCGCTCCGGTACCTCCACTACCACGAGATCGTCAACGACGTCGCCGACCGCCCGGTCGCCGTGACGTGGTGTCCGCTCTGCGGCAGCGCCGTCGTCTACGACCGCCGGGTCGACGGCCGGCGGCTCTCCTTCGGCGTCTCCGGCAAGCTCGCCGACGACGACCTCGTGATGTACGACCGCGAGACCGGCTCGGAGTGGAAGCAGTCCCTCGGGGCGTGCATCGCCGGGCCGCTGGAGGGCGCCGAACTGACGGTCCTGCCGGCGACCGTCGTCGAGTACGGGACCTTCGCCGCCCGAGACGGCGTCGTCCTGCGGCCGCCGGGCGGCGAGAGCGAGGCCGCCGGCGACGGCGACGAGCCGGCGCCGGTCGACTACGACGCCGCCCCCTACCGCGGCTACGAGTCGGGCGAGGGGTTCGGGCTCGCGGCCCACCGCGGAACCGGGAGCCGCGAGTGGGACCGCGAGGACCTCGACCCGAAGACGGTCGTCCTCGGTATCGAGCGCGACGGCGACGCACTCGGCGTCCCGCGGCCCGTCGTCCGGGACGCCGGCGGCGCCCTCACGGTCACCGTCGGCGGGACGGACGTCGTCGTCTTCGGCGCCGACGACCTCGCCGCCTTCCGGGCTCCCGGCCACGAGTTCGAGCCGGTCGACGGCGGCTTCGCGGCCGACGGGACGACCTGGGACCCGACGACCGGCGAGGCCGACGACGGCCGCCGTCTCGAGCCCGTCCCGGCAAAGCGGCTCTACGCCTTCGCCTGGCAGGACGACCACGGTCCCGACGCCTTCCTGACGGCGCCGTCGGGAGAGTGACCGTCCGTCCACCGACGCCGGCCGGACTCCGGTTTTATACCACTCCGGTCCGTACGGCTCGGCATGAACGTTCGCGAAGCGACGGTCGACGACGGACCGGTGGTGCGGTCCATCGCGGTGCGGTCGATGGAGGCGTCGTACTCGCTGAGCCCCGGTACCATCGAGAACGCCATCAGACAGTGGTACGGGGTCGACGGCTTCGCGGAGAAGCTCGAGGACGACGACACGCTCGTCCTGCTCGCCGAACTCGAGGGCGAGCCGGTGGCCTTCTCCGAGAGCGTCATCGCCGGTGACCGCGGCGACATCCACTGGCTCCACGTCGCCGCGATGTACCGCGGGGAGGGCATCGGCCAGGAGCTGTACGAGACGACCCGCGACCGCCTCGAGGACGCCGGCGCCGAGACCATCCGCGGGCTCGTGCTGGCGGACAACTCCGAGGGCAACCGCTTCTGGGAGGCCCAGGGGCTCATGAAGATCGGCAAGGGCTCCGTCGAGATCGACGGCACCGCCTTCGTGGAGAACGTCTACGTCGACCAGGAGAGCATCGACCTCGAGCCGATCGTCGTCGACGACCGGGAGCTGTACGTCGACCGCAGCGACGCCGACCGCGGCTCCGACGACGACTTCTACACCGTCTACGTCGACGAGGCCCGCGAGACGCAGTACGGCTACTACTGCGGCGCCTGCGACAGCCTCGTCACCTCGATGGACGCCATGGGCCGGCTGGAGTGCGAGGAGTGCAACAACGCCCGCAAGCCCACCCGCTGGGACGCCGCCTACATGTAGGCCCGCGGCCGACCCGTTCAGTCGAGCCGCTCCGGCTCCGCGGTCAACTCCGAGTCGACGTCGCCCGTGTTCGACGTTCCCGCCGGCTCGAACAGCAGTATCTCGGCGCCGTCTTCGGCGTCGGCGACCGGCCGGTGGTCGACGCCGCCCGGGACGACGACGAACTCGCCGGCCTCGAGGGTCACGTCCGGCGCCTGGCGGAACTCAATCCGGAGCCGGCCGTCGACGACGAGAAACAGCTCGTCGGCGTCGTCGTGGTGGTGCCAGACGAACTCGCCGTCGGCTCGGGCGAGCTTCACCGCCTGACCGTTGAGTTCACCCGCCAGCCGCGGCGACCACGGCTCCTTGACGGCGTCGAACGCATCTTGCAGGTTGACCTTCTCCATGCCGACGCGAGGGCCGCCGGCCTGAAATAGCTCACCCGCGGCGGTCCCAGGTCGGCCCGTAGTCGCCGTCGACGGGCGGCTCCTCGGCGACCCACTCCGCGCGGGCCGCGTCGCTCGTGAGCGTCGTCGTCGGGCCGCCGTCGACGCTGTAGGTGACCGTCAGCTCCGCCAGCGAGCAGTGGGCGTTGTACCGCAGGCTGTCGTCCGGCGTCATGTAGGCGACGGTCTGCCAGCGGTCGTCGGGCGCCTCGACGGTCGCCTGCAGTTCGAGGCCCTCGCCCGCGCCGCGGAACCGCCAGTGGCCGGCCTCGTCGCGGTCGACGACGTTGCCCGCCGGGCCGTACGGCAGGACGTCACGCACCCGGTTGAGCGGGTAGATGTCGCCGTCGACCCGGAAGCACAGCGACAGCTTGCCGTCGAGCCGCAGCGCCTCCAGCGTCGCCTCCGCCTCCTCGAAGTCGTTGCACTGCACCCACGTCCACTCGCTCGGGGGGCTGGTCGACGACACCGTGTGTCCCTGGTGGCCCGGGGCGTCCTCGAGTTCGACGGTCCGGTCGCCGACGGTCACCTCGCCGGACATCCGCACCGACTCGTTGCGGCTCCAGTGTTTGCCCGTCCCGGCGACCCTCGACAGCAGGTTCGTCAGCGTCTCGCTCCGCAGCGGCGTGAAGGCGTAGTCGTCCGGCCGGTACTCCAGCTCCCAGGCGACGTCGTCGACCGCCCCGGTCGCCGACGAGGAGGTCAGCACGGCGTCGTCGATGGTCAACTCGAATGGGTCGTCCGCGGCCTCGACTGCCGACGGCGGGACCGCCCGCGAGACGAACGTCGAGTCGTCGCCCGCGCGGTCGGTCAGCGCCGCCCACAGCCGGCCCTCCTGGCGGCCCCCCGCCGTCGACAGCAGCGTGTACCGGTACCAGAACGCGACGCTGGCGTCCGACGGGCTCACGAGCGAGTACCACACCTCCCGGCCTGGCTCGCCGACCGCGAGCGGCCACTCCTCGACCGGGTCGTTCGGGTCCGGGTACATGTGCCGTCACCCGTCTTCGGGCGGATTATAATTACTGGATAGCCCCGGGCGGATTCGAACCACCGTCAACGGCTGTCCTCCGCGGGGGCGTGGCGCCCGGCGCGTCCAAAGGCCGTTATGATTGGCCACTACACCACGGGGCTGCGGCCGACGGTACCGTCGCGTCGCACTTCAACACTTCGAGGATCAGTCCGCCGGCTCCGACTCGACGCCGACGTCGAGCAGCTCGCAGGCGTCCGTCTCGGCGTCGAAACAGTCGGGACAGCACTCCTGGCGGTCGATGATGGTGTCGAGCCGCTCGGCGACCGTCCCGTCGATGACGCTCTCCAGCTGGCGGGCCTCCGCGCGGAACTCCTCGACCTCCAGGACGCTGTGGAGGAACCGCTCGATGATGCAGTACGTCTGCAGCGCCTCGTTGGCCCGCAGAATCCCCTCGTCGGTCAGCGACACGCCCTTGTACTTCTCGTGGTCGGCGAGGCCGTCGTTTTCGAGTTTGCCGATCATCTCGTTGGCGCTCGCCGGGCTCACCTCGAGTCGGTCGGCGACCGCCCCGGTCGAGGCCGGGCCGTCCTCCTGCTGCTGGATCAGGTATATCGTCTTCAGGTATTGGTCCTGCGTGTTCATGCGTCGTCCTCCATGAGTTCGGTCACGTCCTCGACGCCTTCGGCCTCCTCCTCGCGGATGGTCCGCAGCACCGACAGCAGCCGGTCCCGCTCGACGCCGAACCGCACGTCGGAGCCCTCGATGGCCGTTATCAGGTCGTCGTAGAACTTGTACGCCGTCTCCTCGTTGCACAGCTGGTCGTACAGCACCCCGTCGAAGTCGGTGTCGGACTCGTAGCGGGCGGCCACGAGCGTCTCGATCTCGTCGTAGGCGACGGGGTCGGCGTCGAGCTCGTCGACGAGCGCCTCCAGCCGGCGGCGGTGGTCGGCCGACTCCTCGGCGGCGTCGGAGAGCAGCGCGACGAGGTCCTCGCCCAGCTCCCGCTCGTCGAGCGTCTCGTAGTGCTTGTGGGCCCGCGCCTCGACCACCTCCTCCAGCACCATCCCGATCTGCAGCAGCCGCGCGAGCTGGTGGTCGGACGCGACCGGGTACGAGAGGCTCACGGCCTCACCCCACACCCGGCGGGCGGTACGCCAGTCATACCCGTCCGTCGGTCCTCGGCGGTCTTAAGAGGTTCCCTCCGCGAACGACCGGACCGCGTCGGCGCCGCGCCACGCCAGCGCCGCGCCGACCGACAGCACGCCGACCGCGTGGAGCAGCCCCCAGAGGTAGAACGGCGCCCGGCTTCCGCCCATCGCCGCCGCGTACAGCAGGCCGAACGCGACGAGCGGCAGCAGCAGCGCGCCGGCCGTCGCGCCCGCGCCGGCGAACAGGAGCCGTCGCTGGCGGCGGCGGAACGAGACCCCGTAGCCGTCGCCCGGCCGTATCGCCAGCCCGAGCGTGAACAGCACGAATCCGACCAGCCCGACCGCATAGAGGAACAGCACCGCCAGCCCCTGCAGGAACCCCTCGCCGTCCGGCGTCGACGGGAGCGACAGGAGCCCGTCGACGGCGAGCGCCGCCAGCAACGCGCCGACGGCGGCGACCGGAAGCTGCAGCGAACCGACCACCGAGCGAAGCTCCATACCGGCGTATCCGAACCGTCGGATAAATCTCTTCTGTCGGTCCGTGGAACCAGAGACGGCTCCCGTGCCCGGAACGGGCCCCGAGCGGCGTCTCCCGCGCGACGTGCTTTTGCATCCACGCCGACAACCCGTCCCGATGACCGAGCAGCCGGCGGACACGATCCGGGAACGGTCCTCCAGAAGCACCCTCGCGATGCGCCTCCTGCTCGACGTCGACCGGTGGGCGGTCGCGCTCGGCATCCTGGCGCTGGTCTTCGGCGGCGTGGTCATCGCCTCGCTCGTCGTCGACGGCGCGACGGCCGCGCTGCGGGCCGACGACCCGGTCGAGACGACCTTCCAGGCGCTCATCGGCGCCACGGTCACCGGCGTCACGCTCGTGTTGACGCTGAACCAGCTGGTGCTCTCGCAGGAACTGGGCGCGGTCGGCGACCAGCGGAGCCGGATGCAGGGTGCCGTCGAGTTCCGCGAGGACGTCGGCGACCTGCTGGGCGAGACGCCGCCGGCGGAACCCTCCGCGTTTCTCCGGAAGATGGTCGCGGAGACGGGGGCGCGGGCCCGGAGACTCGGCGAGGCCGCCGGAGACGACGAGGAGATACGACGGCTCGTCGACTCGACCGTCGAGAACGCCTCGGGCGTCGCCGACGCCCTCGAGAACGCCGAGTTCGGGGGGTTCGACGTCGTCCGCCTCGCGCTGGACTTCAACTACTCCTGGAAGCTCTACGCCACGACCCGGCTCCTGGACCGCGACGACCTCGACGGGGCGACACGCGAGGCGCTCGACGACCTCCGCGAGGCGCTGACGCTCTTCGGCCCCGCACGCGAGCACTTCAAGACGCTGTACTTCCAGTCGGCACTGATCGACCTCTCGCGGACCGTCCTCTACGCCGCGGTGCCGTCGCTCCTCGTCGCCGTCTCGACCGTCCTCTACTTCGACGTCGAGAACTACGCCGGCAGCCTGCTCGGCATCGACCACGAGGTGCTCGTCGTGGCGGCCGCGGTGGCCGTCGCGATCGCCCCCTTCGCGGTGCTGGCCGCGTACGTGCTTCGAATCGCGACCATCACCGGACGGACCCTCTCGATCGGGGCGTTCATCCTCCGGGAGACGGACCGGGACACGCAGGAGTGAGGCCGTCGGCGGCCGCTACCGTACGAAGTGGCCGGGAACCGCGAGACCGCCGGAGAAGCGGAGAAGGTGGTCTACGCCGCTACGCCCGGCCCTGCAGGCGGCCCTGGATGCGACCGCGCAGCTCCTCGCGCAGCTCCTCGACCTCGATTTCCTCGAAGACGGGGACGTAGAACCCCTCGACGAGCATGTTCTTGGCGGTCCGCTCGTCGACGGCCCGGGAGGTCATGTACAGCATGTCCTCGTCGTCGACCTGGCCGACCGTCGCCGAGTGGGAGGCCTCGGTGTCGTGGTTGTTGATGATGAGCTTCGGCGCGGCGTCGGCCTCGCTCTCGTCGCTCAGCATCAGCGTGTTCTCCCGCTGGTAGGAGTTGGTGTCCCACGCCGGGGCGCCGACGTTCTGGACGCCCTCGTACACCGAGCGGGCCTCGTCGTCGACGACCCCGCGGGTGACGAGGTCGGCCGTCGTGTGCTCGGTGTTGTGCCACACGCGGACGTTGACGTCGAAGTGCTGGTCGTTGTGGCCGTAGAAGGCCCCGACCATCTTCGACTCGGCGGCCTCGCCGTCGAGGTGGCTCTCGACGGAGGACTTCGTCAGCCGCGAGCCGAGGTTGCACTCGATCCAGTCGACCGTCCCGTAGGTGTCGACGGCGGCCTCGCGGCGACCGTAGACGTACGTCGACTCGTCGAGGTCCTGGAGGTTGCCGAACTGGACGTAGCTGTTCTCGCCGGCGACGACCTCCGTGACGCCGCTGTAGTAGCGGTCCGCCTCGAGGTCGGTTCCGGTCTCCTGGCGCTCGAGGATGGTCACCGACGACGACTCCTCGGCGACGACCAGCGTGTAGTTGAACAGCGACCGGGAGTTCATGTCGGTCCGGACGGTGACGTCTTCCGCGTCGACGCCCTCCGGGACGTGGACGACCGTGCCGGTCGTGAACAGCGCCGTCGACAGCGCCGTCAGGTAGTTCGTCTCCGGGTCGACGACGCTGCCGAAGTGCTCCTCCAGCAGGTCGCCGTGCTCGGCGACGGCCTCCGCGAACGGGAGCACCTCGGCCTCCTCGGGGCCGAGCTGGTCCTTCTCCTCGGCGGCCGACAGCGGGTCGACCAGCTCCTCGTACTCCAGCGCCTGGAGGTCCGTCCACGTGCGGCCGGGCGTCCGGATGACGTCCGGGAACTCGAGGTCGTCGAGCGCCTCCAGCGCCGCCAGCCGCGTCTCCAGCAGCCAGTCGGGTTCGTCGAGCTCGTCGCTAATCTGTCGGACCGTCGCCTCGTCAATCGAGGCGTGTACGCCCGTACTCATCCGAGCGACCCCTCCATCTCGAGTTCGATGAGCCGGTTGAGTTCGACGGCGTACTCGATGGGCAGCTCCTCGGTGATCGGCTCGATGAAGCCGGAGACGATCATCTGCTTTGCGTCGTCGTCGTCCAGGCCACGACTCTGCAGGTAGAAGATGTCCTCGTCGCCGATTTTGCCGACGGTGGCCTCGTGGGCGACGTCGACGTTCGACTCCTCGGTCTCCATGTACGGCATCGTGTCGGAGGTAGAGTCGTTGTCGAACATCAGCGCGTCACACTCGACGGCCGTCGAGGAGTTCTCGGCGCCGTCGGCCATGTGGACGAGCCCGCGGTAGTTGGTTCGGCCGCCGTCCTTGGCGATGGACTTCGACTCGATGGTCGAGGAGGTGTTGGGCGCGTTGTGGTAGACCTTCGCGCCGGTGTCGATGTCCTGGCCCTCGCCGGCCATGGCGATGGTGATGTGGTTGTCCGTCGCGCC
>JAHENN010000289.1 GCA_018609665.1 Haloarculaceae archaeon
CCTCGGAGCGTGGACGTACTGCGAATGTGTTAGTTCGCCTCACGGCACCAACTTCTATGGTCTTGTGGTCCTAAAGTCTTGTCACTGATGCGTCCGAACGTAGATATTCCGTGGTCGCTCCACGGTCAAGTGAAAGAGTGGGCTGAAGACACTGACCAGACTCTCACCGAGGCGTACATCGAGTTAGTGAGAACCGGACTCGACAACGTAGAACATCCAGACGAGTCGTAGAGAGTGGGTTGCGCCGCTGTGCTGTCGCTTGGACCCACCCCTGAAGGGGTGGGCTTCCGCTTGCTACGTGTCAGTCGAGAAAGCCCTCGACGCCGTCCAGTTCGAGGACGAACTCGGGGGTGAACGCCGCCGCGGGCGTCTCGAAGCCGGTCCGGTCGCCCGCGAGGACCCGCTCGGCGGCCGTCGTCGCGGCGTCGACGGTCAGGGCGTACGGCTCTGGCGTCCGGAGCCGCGCGGTGACGGTCCGCTCGCCGTCGGTGGCCTCGCCCCAGACGTAGCCGGCTCCAGCCTCCCGTTCGGCGGCCGAGGGGCCGGTGACCGCCTCGGCCGCCGACCGCAGCGCCCGCTCGACCGGGCCGACGCCAAGTAGCGGCAGCAGCGGCCGCGCGAGCCGCAGCGCCCGCTCGACGGCCTCCGGCATCGCCGTGTACACCTCGACGTTCTCGATGCCGGTCGTGTAGTAGGCCGTCGAGACGTCGCCCCACGGGACGGTGACGGCGTTGCGCTCGCCGCGGCCGAAGTCGATGTGCCGGCTCCGGTGGGCCAGCGGCACCTCGACGAGTTCGCCGTCGCGGCGGACCCGGCCGCCGGCGTCGGCGTGTGCCAGCGCCGAGGCGAGGGTGCCGCCGGAGAGGCCGCCGTCGACGTCGAAGCCGAGCCGGAGGGTCGTCGCCTCGGGGTGCCGGTCGTGGAGGTGTCCCGCCAGACAGTCCGTCGGCACGACGTCGAAGCCGACCCCCGGCAGGAGACAGACGCCGGCCCGCTCGGCCTCGCGGTCCCGCTCGGCGAGCGCCTCGAACACCGACAGCTCGCCGGTGATGTCGAGGTAGTCGGTGTTCGTCTCCAGGCAGGCGTCGACCAGCGGCCCGGCGGTGTCGGCGAACGGTCCGGCGCAGTTGAGCAGGACGTCGACGTCCTCGAGCCGGGGGGCAGCGGCGTCGACGGCGAAGGCGCGGCCGGGGCAGTCGAGCCGCTCGGCGAGGTGCTCGACCCGGAGGTCGTCGCGGCCGGCGACGACCGTCTCGACGCCGCGGTCGACCGCCGTCTCGGCGATCAGTTCGCCGGTGTAGCCGTAGGCGCCGTATACCAGCAGCATATCCGGAGGCTCACGCCGGGGCGGCAAAATCCCACCGGCAGCCGCGGACGACCGGTCGCAGGCTGCCCCGGGGTGTGGGTGTCACGGCCGCCAGCCGCGGCCGCGGCTGCCCGCCGACGAGGCGCTCACCCGCGGACCACAACGGTGACGTTCCCGCCGGTCAGCTCCCGTTCGACGCGGTCGCCGTCCCGGGTTCCGCGGTAGGTGACGGTGAGTCTGCCGTCGTAGGCGCTGTCGGTTTCGTCGACCCGGTCCGGCTCCAGCAGCGTAGCCTCGATTCCGATTCGGGATGTGTCGTGACACCGGCCGAGAATCGCCGTCGAGGCGACCGCGAGGGTCCGTCCCGAGACGTTCGCCCGGAGCTTGTACGTGACCGTCGGCCGCCCCCGGACGTCGTCGACCCGGACCCCGAGGTCCGGAACCGAGAGCCGCCAGGCCCCGCCGTCGAACTGCTGCCGCTCGACGGTCGCGCGGTCGGGAAGCGCGGCGACCGACACCGACGCGCTTCCGGTACCGGCGGGGGCGTCGTCGCAGTCGGCCTGCGGCGCGCCGGTCGGCACCCCGACGGCCGCGACGACGAGCAGCGCTGTCACGACGAGCAGCCCGCCAGCCACGACCGGCGCGTAGTGGGTCCGTTCCATCCCGTCGTTCGACGGTTTCGGCCGCCGCGTTAGTACCTTCGGCCCGTGTCGGGACCCGTCCCGCGGGTCGAGCGACCCCCGCTCCGGCGCCGAGCCCCCGGCTCGCCGACCGCACTCTCCGGCCATATCCGGCGGTACAAATAGGAAAACCTATGCCGCGGTCCCGCCGATTCCAGCCCGAGATGGTCCCCCACAGACGACGCCTCCTCCAGGCAGCGGCGGCCGCGACCGCGGCTCTCGCGGGCTGCAACGGGCTCGCGGGCGAGGAGTCCGGGTCGGCCGGCGTTTCCGAGGGCGGCGCGACCCTCCCGGGCGGCAGTTCGACCGAGACCCCCGAGACGCTCCTCGTGCGGGCCGACACCCCGACGCGGCCGATCCGGCTCGGCGACCCGGACGGGGCGACGCCGGACCGTGGGGAACGGCGCCGGCGGGAGCTCGAGATTCTCGACTCGGCGACGGCCGCCGCGGCGCTGACGACCGCCGACGGCGTCGACGCCGACGTCGAGGCGTTCGTCGCGGCGACCGACTTCGACGCCGAGACGCTGCTGCTGCAGACGAGCCGGGTGGCGGCGTGCTACCGGCTCCGGCTGTGCAGCGTCTCGTGGGCGGACGACAGCGTCCGGACCGACTACGTCCGGCGGCTCCGGCCGTACGACGAGCGGTGTGCCGCCGACGAGACGGTCTTCGAGTCGCGGCTCGTCCGGATTCCGGCGGCGGTCGACGCCGACGCGGTCAGCTCCTACGGCTCCGGTGTCAGCGCCGGCGGCAGCTGCGACGAGCGGGTCGCCGGCGCCGAGGGGTCGACCGGGTCGGGGTCGGCGGCGACACCCGCGCCGACCGACGGAGGTGGAGAGTGATGCCGGAACGGTCGACGACGCGACGGGCGTTCGTCGCCGCGGCGGGGGCGGCCGCCCTCGCCGGGTGCAGCGACGCCGGCTCCAGCGGGCGGTCGGACGAGGAGATTCTGCCGACCGACCTGCCGGACGTGCCCGAGGAGGCCAGCCCGGTCGTCGGCGACGACGTCCCGGTCGAGATTGGGCGCGACAGGCTCGCCGACGCGGCCGACCGCGTGACCGGACTGCTGGAGCCGCTGCCGCTGCCGCTCGGCCCCGGGTCGGTGCCGAACGGGGTCGTCCGCGAGGA
>JAHENN010000290.1 GCA_018609665.1 Haloarculaceae archaeon
AGCGCCTTGAGGCCGGTCTCGAGGTCGCTAATCGTCGTCTTGCCGCGGGCAAGCGCCTCGGCGGTCTCGACGGCCGCCTCGGCGTCGACGAAGCCGGCACCGGTGTTGATCGTCGTGTAGTCCGGGTTGTGGTCGGCGGCGGTGGCCTCGATGACGCGGATGAGGTCGGCGGGCGAGAGTTCGTCGCCGCCGCTCTCGGCGCGGTAGGCCTGCTGGACCAGCATCGCGATTCCGGCCGCTGCGGGACCGGACATCGAGGTGCCGCTGAGCCGCCCGTAGAACGGCTCGCTGTCGCCGGCCTCGCCCAGCGGCCCGAGGACGTCCGCCTTGTCCTGGGTGCTCAGCACCGCGTTGCCGTGGGCGCTGACGCCCGGCCGGTACAGCGTGATCGGGCGGGCGTCGCTCAACTCGCCGTCGGGCCTCGCGTAGGAGGTGTACTCGATGGTGTAGTCCGCCGTGACGGTGTCCTCCGGCTCCAGTTCGACGAGGTAGTCGGTGCCGCCCTCGACGTCGACCGAGAGGGTGTCGTGCTGCTTGAGGACCTCCTCGCGCATCTGGGCGACCTCGACCCACTCCTCGCCTTGCTTTTCGTACACGCGCATCCGGACCCACTGGCCCTCGGGGTCCAGCGACAGCGTCAGGTCCACGAGGTCGGCATTGCCGGCCGTGGTGAAGTTCACGTAGCTCGAGCCGGTGTCCGCCTCGAAGGCCGGAGCGGCGAGCACCGGACCGGTGTTCACGCCGGGACCGACCGAGCCCGTGTACGTCTCCGTCTGGATGGTCTGGGTCGTGCCCTCCTGGATGGCGAAGAACTCCCGGAGATTCCCGAGCAGCCGGTCGCGGTTGTAGAACACGTTGTCGACGTCGCTCCGACCGCGCGAGGAGAAGCCGACTATCGAGCGGTTGTTGTTGTTGTTCTCCTCGTCGATCGTCTTCTCCGCGGCGCCGACGCCGAGGACGTGCGGTGCCTTCGCGAACCGGTTGCCGCTGCCTTCGCCCGGACCGTCGTTCCCGTAGGAGAACACGGGGAGGACGCCCTCCTGGAAGGCCTTCCAGGTGGCGACGTTGACGGGGTCGTTGGGGTTGTACGCCGCCCCGCGGGAGACCCCGTAGGAGTTGCTGACGACGTCGGGGTCGAACTCCGGCTCCGTCCGGATGCGCCCCAGGAGGTGGTTCCAGGCCGCGACGACGTACGGGAGGTAGATGTACTGGACGACGGCGTAGCTCGTGATGGTCGCCTTCGGCGCCATCCCCTCGTAGGTGCCCTGGGTGCCGCCCTCGCCGTCGCCGGCGGCGATGCCGGCGCAGTGCTGGCCGTGGCCGACGGTGTCGGTGTCGGCGGGGCCGGTGTCGACCCAGAAGGGGTCGCGGGGCCCGGTCGGCTCGTCGACGTACCGGTAGTTGGCCTCCACCCGGTCCGCGCCGATGCCCGGGTGGCTGGCGTTGAGCCCCGAGTCGATGATGACGACGTGGGCGTCCTCGCCCCTGTACTCCAGGTCCTCGTGGACGGCGTCGACCGCCATCGACTTCCGGGAGGTGCCGTCGTTGTGCCACTCGAGTTCCTCGGCGGCCTTGACCCGCCGGACGGAGCCCCAGCCCGCGACCGTCTCGAGCTGGTCGGCCGTCAGGTGCGTCCAGGCGACGGCGAGGTGCTCGAAGACGTGGTACGTCTCCGGGAGGTCGAGCGTCTCCAGCCGCCGGGCGCTGCCGGCGTCGTCGAACACCACGAGCGCCTCCTGGACCCCGCCGTCGAGGTCGAACCCCTCGTCGAGCGTCCGCGTCGAAACCTCGGTCGCGCCGGCGGTGCCGGCGAGCGCCGACCCGGCGCCCGCCGCACCGACCATCTTCATGAACTGCCGTCTGCGGTAGTCCTGCGTCATCGTATCTACGTCTCTCGTGCACCTACACTTCAAAATATTAGCAAAACCGTCCAAAGGCCCGTCCCAATACGGGCCGAGGACGACTTTTATCAACAGTTGCGGGCACCGTCAGAACGGCCGTCGGCGCGTCGGAAGGTCGGTATCAGTCCCCAGCAGCCGCCGTGCTGGAGTGCACCGACCACTCGCAGTCGGTCGCCTCGCGGAGCCGCCCGTAGAGCCGGCGCAACCCGGGCGGGTCGGTCGCCGGCAGGACGTGGAACTCGACGCGGCCGTCCCGGACGGCGACCCGGAAGGTGTCGCCGGTGACGTCGTCGTGGACGAGATACAGCGGCATCGGCAGGTCGAACCAGTCGCCGTAGCGGTAGACGTCGGCCGACAGCACCGACTCCAGCAGGTCGGAAAGCGCCGCGTCGTCGACGTCGGCCGCCGGGACGAGCCGGAAGACGACCTCGCCCTCGTACTCGACGCCGCCGCGGCGCGGGTACCGCCGGGTCGGCCGCTGGTGGATGGCGAAGGTCGGCGTCTCCTCGTCGGCCACACCCTCGGTACGGCCGCGTGCCGCTTAAATTCGGGGCCTCAGGGGTCGATCGGACAGCCCGCCACCCGGCCGCCCCGCATCCCGTCGGCCACCCAGTGGACCGACAGCAGCAGCGTCACCAGCGCCAGCAGGGCGAACTCCAGGCCGTCCAGCGGCAGGAACAGAAGCGTCGTCGAGACGCCGAACAGCGACAGCACGCCGACCAGCACCGCCGACCCGCAGGCCGCACAGCCGGCGCCGAGCGCGCCGAGGACCGCCCCGACGACGCTGCCGCCGCCGCCGGACAGCGAGCCGCCGTGCTCCCGGAGGTGGTACGTCAGCATCGCGACGTCGACCCCGAAGAGGGCCGCCACCGCGACGAGCAGCCCGCCCTGGAGTGGCCCGAACGCCGACCCGACGAACGGGTACAGCTGGAGGAGTATCGTCACTCGCGCGTCGAGCGGCAGGCCGCCGGTCAGCGCGTAGCCGACCACCGGGACGTTCAGCGAGCCGACGAACAGCGTCAGCCCGGCGACGGCGGCGACGACGGCGACGACCGCGTACGCCGGCACCGACAGCACGAGCCGGGCGGTCCGGGCCATCCGTTGCCAGTCGTCGGTCGAACTCGGCAGGGTCGGAAGGCGGCGGACGCTCACGACTCGAACCCCAGGGCGGCGGCGAAGAACTCGTAGCCCTGCGGACCCGACACCGACGTCCGGAACGCGCCGTCCCGGAACAGGAAGAACTCCGGCGTCGCCTCGACGTCGGCCGCCCCGGCGGCGTCGCGGTTCCGCTGGAGGAACCCGTCGTGTTCGGCGTCCCGGGCGGCCGCGACGACGGCGTCGGCGTCGACCGGCGACTCCGCCTCGAGGTACGTCCGCGAGCGCTCGGAGACCTCGTCGTCGCCCGCGTCCTCGAACGCCGGCTGTTCGTCGTAGTAGAACTCCTTCAGCCCCCAGAAGGCGTCGGCGTCGGCGGCGTACGTCGCGGCCATCACCTGGGCGGCGGGTTCGGCCCACGGGAAGGTGATGTCGAGGGTGCGGTAGACGAAGGTGACGTCGCCGGGAGCGATCAGTTCCGAGCGCAACTGCGGGAACGTCTCCGTCTCGAAGCGCCGGCAGGACCGACAGGAGGGGTCCTCGAAGGCGACGATTGTCGCCGGGGCGCCGACCGAAAGCGTCGGCTGCGTCCCGATGTCGGTCGTCGCCGGGTGGTCGTCGAACGACTCCGCGTCGTCGCTGTCGCCGCCGAGACAGCCGGCGACCGCGGCTGCGGTCGCGGTCGCGCCGGCCAGCAGCGACCGCCGTGTCCGTGTCATACCGCCGGCTTCGGGCGGGGCGCATATCGGTCCGTCGACCGTGCGCCCGGGCCACGATCCGAGTCTGACGCACATTTATCAGACCGCCCGGCGGAGGCGTGGACATGGCAACGTTCGAGCGACCCGCTCCGGACCTGGGGACGGAGGGGGACGTCGTCAGAAAGCGCGCCCTCGCCTTCGTCATCGACCTCGTCGGCG
>JAHENN010000291.1 GCA_018609665.1 Haloarculaceae archaeon
GGCGCCGTCATCACCAAGTTCCGCGGCGACCGCGACATCCTCGAGCCGGGGCTGTCGGAGTTCGAGGCCCGGACCGGCGTCCCGGTCGTCGGCGTGCTCCCGTACGACGACCCGGGGCTCCCCGAGGAGGACAGCCTTGGGATTCCGGACCGCGAGGAGCGGGGCGTCCTCGGCGACGACGACGCCCCCGACGCCCGGACGGTGACGGTCGCCGTCCCCCGGCTCCCCCGCGCCTCGAACGTCACCGACGTCGAGCCGCTGGCGCGGGTCCCGGGCGTCCGGGTCCGGTTCCAGCCGCTGGACGACGCCCTCGACGCCGACGCCGTCCTGCTGACGGGGACGAAGAACACCGCCGACGACGCCGTCGCGGCCCGCGAGGCCGGCCTCTTCGAGGCGTTGCGGGCCTTCGACGGCCCCGTCGTCGGGCTCTGCGGCGGCTACCAGCTGCTCGGCGAGCGGCTCGTCGGCGCCGCCGTCGAGTCGACCGGCGACGTCGACCGGGTGGCCGGCGCCGGGCTCCTGCCCGTGGAGACGCGCTTCTCGACCGACAAGACCGTCGCCGCCGTCGAGCGCCGCCTCCGGGGGTGCGGGCCGCTCGCCGGCGCCGACGGGCCGGTCGTCGGCTACGAGATACACATGGGCGACAGCCGGCTCCTCGGCGACGCCGACCGGCCCTTCGACGGCGAGGGCGCCGCCCGCGGGGACGTCCTCGGCACCTACCTCCACGGGCTGTTCGAGAACCGCCGCGCCCGGGAGGCGTTCGTCGAGCGGGTCTACGAGTCGGCGGGACGGCGGCGACCGCCGGCGGCCCGCGAGCGGGCGTCGCCGCACGACGCCGCCGCCGCCCTCGTCGCCGACCTCGACCTCGGGCCGCTGGGGCTGTAATCCGTCCCCCAACGCTATGGGCTCGCACACGAACGTACGCACATGCCAGAGCAGTTCGGTAACCGGAAGCTCAACCACGTGTACCGCGAGGGGATGTTCGAAGAGGAGACGCCGGAGTTCCCCGTCAGCTACGAGGACCTCCGGGAGCGGGCCCACGAGGCGATGAGCGAGGAGGCCCGCGCGTACGTCCACGGCGGTGCCGGCGCCGAGGAGACGTTCCGCGCCGAACAGGACTTCTCGGAGTGGCGCGTCGTCCCCCGGATGCTGCAGGGCGTCGCCGAGCGGGACCTGACGACGGAGGTGCTCGGCCAGGAGATCCCCTACCCGACGATGGTGACGCCGCTGGGCGTCCAGGGGCTGGTCCACGAGGAGGGGGAGCTCGCGACGGCCCGGGCCTGCCGGGAGCTCGACGTCCCGTTCGTCCTCTCGTCGCTGTCGTCGAACTCCATGGAGGACGTCTCCGAGGCGCTGGGCGAGACGACGAAGTGGTTCCAGTTCTACTGGTCCAGCGACGAGGACGTCGCCCGCTCGTTCCTGGACCGCGCGGAGGCGGCCGGCTACGACGCGATCGTCGTCACCGTCGACGCGCCGACGCTGGGGTGGCGCGAGCGGCTCATCGACCGCGGCTACTACCCGTTCCTCGAGGGCCACGGCGTCGCCAACTACTTCTCCGACCCCGCCTTCCGGGAGTCGCTCGAGGCCCCGCCCGAGGAGGACCCCCAGGCGGCCGTCGACCACTTCCTCGACATCTTCGGCGACTCCTCGCTCACCTGGGACGACCTCGAGTTCGTCTTCGAGAACACCGACCTGCCGGTGCTCATCAAGGGCGTGCTCCACCCCGAGGACGCCCGCCGCGCCGTCGAGGCCGGCGCCGACGGCGTCGGCGTCTCGACCCACGGCGGCCGTCAGGTCGACGGCTCCATCACCGCCCTGGAGGCGATGCCGGCCATCGTCGAGGAGGTGGGCGACGAGGCGACCATCACCTTCGACTCCGGCATCCGGCGGGGGTCGGACGTCTACAAGGCGCTGGCGCTCGGCGCCGACGCCTGTCTGGTCGGCCGACCCTTCGTCTACGGGCTGGCGCTGGGCGGCGCCGACGGCGTCCATCACGTCCTCGAGAACCTCATCGCCAACTTCGACCTCACGATGGGGCTGGCCGGCCGGGACGCCGCCGCCGACCTCGACCGCTCGTCGCTGCGGCACGAGTCCGAACTGCCGCCCTGAGGCGGAGCGGTCTGTCCGGCCGTTCGTAACGAGTCCTCGACCATCTCGAAAGCTCTCCCCCGGTTCGCTCTTCCGTACGGACGCGTGGAGTGGTCCGGTTAGCTCGCGTACCGACCGACGAGGCCTGCTTCATTTCCGGACGAAAAGTCGACATTTATCGCTGCATACCGCAGTTACCGATTGTGCGAACCGCACTCCTCGTGCTCGTTCTTATCGTCGTCCTCCACCAGGAGCCGGCTGGACGGGCCGTGCTTCGGTGGACCGACCGGGCGAGCGCCGCGAGCGCTTTCGAGGGCGCTACGTCGTGTCCAAGACGAGCGTCTCCGTTCGTCCCCCCTGTACCGACCGGGTCCCGAACGCCCGGACAGGACGTGTGAGCCGCTCGCCGCTGCCTGAGCAGGACACCAACGGTTTTGTGCCCTCCCCTGCACGCCTCCGGCATGGCAGCTGGCAGCACCGGCGTCGTCGTCGCCGCGATGGTCGCGAACGGGGGAATCGCGGTCCTGAAGTTCCTCGGATTCCTGCTGACGGGGAGCCCGTCGATGCTGGCGGAGACGTACCACTCCATCTCCGACACGGGCAACCAGGTGCTGTTGCTCGTCGGCATCAAGTACAGCCAGCGGGAGGCCACGCAGGCCCACCCGTTCGGCTACGGGAAGGCGCAGTTCTTCTACGCCTTCCTCGTGTCCGTGCTGCTGTTCGGCATCGCGGGCTGGGAGAGCCTCAGACACGGCATCGAGAAGCTGCGGCACCCCGAGGAGGGGACCGAGGCCGGCGCCACGGAGTTCCTCGGGATGACGGTCGACATCCCGCTGCCGGTCGACCCCTTCTGGGTGTCCGTCGCCGTGCTCGCCGGCGGCATCGTCTTCGAGACCTACGCGTTCCTGAAGGCCCGCGGCGAGCTGAAACGGCAGATGGACGAGTACGGCTGGTCGGGCTACCGGGAGGCGTTCGAGCGGACGAGCGACCTGACGACCCTGACGGCGTTCACGGAGGACACCGTGGCGCTGCTGGGGCTGACGGTGGCGCTGGTCGGCATCACGGCCGGGCGCGTCCTCGACAACCCCGCCTTCGACGCCGTCGGCGCCATCGTCATCGGGGTCCTGCTGATGCTGTTCGCGCTGCTGCTGGCGGTCGAGAACAAGCGGCTCATCGTCGGCGAGAGCCTCGAGGCGTCCGTCGAGGCCGACCTCGAGGCGATCCTCGCCGACCAGGAGGGGGTCGCCCACGTCGACGACTTCCGGACGGTGTTCGTCGGCCCCCGGGACGTCCTCGTGACGGCCGACGCGAGCTTCCGGCCGGAGTTCGACACCGGGGCGGTCGACGACGCCATCGAGGCGGTCGAGGCGCGGATGCAGGAGCGGGACGACCGGGTTCGCGTGGTCTACGTCGAACCCGAGGCGTAGCTGGAGGTGTGGCTGGAGTCCCGGACGTCGGCCGCGTCGGGTGCGAGGGGTTTTTGCCCGGCTGTCGGCTATCGGCGGTATGCTCACAGCGGGCGTCATCGCGGTGCAGGGGGACGTCGCCGAACACGCGGCGGCCGTCCGGCGGGCCGCCGAGGCCCACGGCGAGTCGGTGGCCGTCGAGGAGATACGGAGCGCCGGGACGGTCCCCGACTGCGACCTGCTGTTGATGCCCGGCGGGGAGTCGACGACCATCTCCCGGCTGCTCGAGGAGGAGAGCATCGACGAGGAGGTCCGGGCGTTCGCCGCCGCCGGTCGGCCGATGCTCGTCACATGTGCGGGGCTCATCGTCGCCAGCCGGGACGCCAACGACGACCGCGTCTCGGAGCTGGAGCTGCTCGACGTGGGCGTCGACCGCAACGCCTTCGGGCGCCAGAAGGACAGCTTCGAGGCGGCCCTCGACGTCCGGGGGCTCGAGGCGCCGTTCCCGGCGGTGTTCATCCGGGCGCCGGTCATCGACGCCGTCGGCGACGCGGAGGTGCTGGCCGAGGTCGGCGGCCGACCGGTCGCCGTCCGGCAGGACAACGTCGTCGGGACGGCGTTCCACCCGGAGCTGACCGACGACTCGCGGCTCCACGGGCTGGCGTTCTTCGGCGACGGCGACGACGGCTGAGCCGCCGTCTCCCGCCGCCGGGCCGGAACCCGAAACACTACCCTTATCACGCTGCTGCCGATAACGAGGTGTATAATGGGCCGACGCAAGAAGATTGTACAGGAGTGCGAGCGGCTGATGGACGAGCCGGAGAACATCCGGAACATCGCCATCGCCGCCCACGTCGACCACGGCAAGACGACGCTGACGGACAACCTCCTTGCGGGCGCGGGGATGATATCCGACGAGACCGCCGGCGAGCAGCTGGCGATGGACACCGAGGAGGACGAGCAGGAGCGGGGCATCACCATCGACGCCGCCAACGTCTCGATGACCCACGAGTACGAGGGCAACAACCACCTCATCAACCTCATCGACACGCCGGGCCACGTCGACTTCGGCGGCGACGTGACGCGGGCGATGCGGGCCGTCGACGGCGCGCTCGTGGTGGTCGACGCCGTCGAGGGCGCGATGCCCCAGACGGAGACGGTGCTGCGGCAGGCGCTCCGGGAGGGCGTCAAGCCGACGCTGTTCATCAACAAGGTCGACCGCCTCATCTCCGAGCTCCAGGAGGGCCCCGAGGAGATGCAGCAGCGGCTCACCGGCGTCATCCGCGACGTCAACGACCTCATCCGCGGGATGACCGAGGAGATGGACGACATCACCGAGGACTGGACGGTCTCCGTCGAGGACGGCACCGTCGGCTTCGGCTCGGCGCTGTACAAGTGGGGCGTCTCGATGCCCTCGATGCAGCGGACGGGTATGGACTTCGGCGAGATTATCGACCTCGAGCAGGCCGGCAAACGGCAGGAGCTCACCGAGCGGACGCCCCTGTCGGACGTCGTCCTCGACATGGTCTGTGAGCACTTCCCGAACCCGGTCGACGCCCAGCCCCGTCGTATCCCGCGCATCTGGCGCGGCGACGCCGACTCCGAGATCGCCGGGACGATGGAGCTCGTCGACGAGGACGGCGACGTCGTGATGATGGTCACCGACATCGGTATCGACCCCCACGCCGGCGAGATCGCCGCGGGCCGCGTCTTCTCCGGCACCATCGAGAAGGGCCAGGAGCTGTACGTCTCCGGCACCGCCGGCAAGAACCGCGTCCAGAGCGTCGGCATCTACATGGGCGGCGAGCGCGAGGAGGTCGACCGCGTCCCCGCCGGCAACATCGCCGCCGTCACCGGCCTGAAGGACGCCATCGCCGGCTCGACGGTCTCCAGCGTGGAGATGACCCCCTTCGAGTCGATCGAGCACATCTCCGAGCCGGTCATCACCAAAAGCGTCGAGGCCCAGAACATGGACGACCTGCCGAAGCTGATCGAGACGCTGCGGCAGGTCTCCAAGGAGGACCCGACGATCGACATCGACATCAACGAGGACACCGGCGAGCACCTCATCTCGGGGCAGGGCGAACTCCACCTGGAGGTCGTCACTCAGCGCATCGAGCGCAAGCAGGGCATCCCCGTCCGGACGGGTGAGCCGATCGTCGTCTTCCGCGAGGCACCCCAGGGCGAGAGCGAGGTCGTCGAGGGGATCTCCCCGAACCGGCACAACCGCTTCTACATCTCCGTCGAGCCGATGTCGCCCGACGTGGTCGAGGCGCTGCGGATGGGCGACGCCAGCATGGACATGCCCGAGCAGGAGCGCCGCGAGGTGCTCCAGGAGGCCGGCATGGAGAAGGAGACCTCCCAGAACGTCGAGCACATCTTCGCGTCGAACGTTCTGGTCGACGACACGAAGGGGATCCAGCACC
>JAHENN010000292.1 GCA_018609665.1 Haloarculaceae archaeon
CCGCCCTCGCGGGTGTTGATGTTGTTGGCGAAGGCGTGGATCGACCCCTGGACGCCCGCCGTCGCCTGAATCGCGATTTCGACGCTGATGTCGTCGGCCTCGTCCTCGAGGTAGATGACCTCGTCGTGGAGCACCTCGCGGGTCTCGTTGAGGTACTCGACGAACTCCCTGATGCCGCCCTGGTACTCGAAGGTCGACTCCTCGGGGTCGTCGAGGCGTTCGTCCCGCAGCGAGATCTCGACGCCCGGGTTGAGGAAGGCCAGCTCTCGGAGCCGCGACTCCAGCGTCGAGTAGGTGAACTCGCCGGTCTCGAAAATCTCGTCGTCGGGCCAAAAGCGGATCTCCGTGCCCGTCTCCTCGCCGGGCTCCAGTTCCCGGACCCGCCGGAGTTCGCCGTCGGGGTGGCCGTGGTCGAAGCGCTGCCGCCAGACGGCGCCGTCGCGTTTCACCTCGACCTCGAGCCACTTCGAGAGGGCGTTGACCACCGACACCCCGACCCCGTGGAGCCCCCCGGACACCTGGTAGGACTTGTTGTCGAACTTCCCGCCGGCGTGGAGGTGCGTCATGATGACCTCGACGGCCGGCCGGTCCTCGCCGGCGTGCGTGTCGACGGGGATGCCGCGGCCGTCGTCGCTGACCGTGACGGAGCCGTCCTCGCCGACGACGACCTCGATGGCGTCGCAGTGGCCGGCAAGCGCCTCGTCGATGGAGTTGTCGACGACCTCGTAGACGAGATGGTGGAGACCGCGCGCGTCGGTCGACCCGATGTACATCGCCGGACGCTTCCGGACGGCCTCGAGGCCCTCCAGAACCTCGAGGTCCTCGGCATTATAATCGCTGTCCTGAGACATGTGGTAAATCTGTATCATCATAACCACCCGCCGCCTAAAAAACCCCCGCACGCGCGGGCGCGCAGTGCTGCCGCCCGGAGCCACGGTCTCGATGCCGTTTGGCCGCACCGTCGGCGTCGGACGCGCGTCGGACGGCCCCGCCGGCGGCGGTTTCCAGTTTTACTGCGCTGCCGACGGGGTTTTAGTCCCGCGGGGGGTTACGTCAGAGTGAATGACCTCGTTTCAGTCGCAACTCGGGGAAGGCGGCGGGAGCGGCGCCACCGCCGAGGAGCTCGCCGAGGGCCAACGCTCCATCTCCATCGCCGAGTTCTTCGAGAAGAACAAGCAGATGCTCGGCTTCGACAGCGACGCGAAGGCGCTGGTCACCGCCGTCAAGGAGGCCGTGGACAACGCTCTCGACGCCACGGAGGAGGCCAGTATCCTGCCGGACGTCTACGTCGAAATCGAGGACCGCGGCGACTACTACCGGCTCGTCGTCGAGGACAACGGCCCGGGCATCACGCGAGAGCAGGTCCCCAAGGTCTTCGGCAAACTGCTGTACGGCTCGCGGTTCCACGTGCGCGAGCAGAACCGCGGCCAGCAGGGCATCGGCATCTCCGCAGCGGTCCTCTACGCGCAACTCACCTCCGGCAAGCCCGCGAAGGTCACCTCCAAGACCGAGACCGGCGGCGACGCCCGGTACTTCGAGCTGACCATCGACACCGATACCAACGAGCCGGAGATCGACGTCGACGAGTCCGCCTCCTGGGAGCGACCCCACGGGACCCGCATCGAACTGGAGATGGAGGCCAACATGCGGGCCCGCCGGCAGCTCCACGACTACATCCAGTACACGGCGGTCGTCAACCCCCACGCCCGCATCGAGTTCCACGAGCCGGCCGACTCGTTCAAGTTCGAGCGGGCGACCGACGAGCTGCCGCCGGAGACCGAGGAAATACGGCCGCATCCCCACGGCGTCGAGCTGGGAACGCTGCTGAAGATGCTGGACGCGACCGATTCGTACTCGATCTCGGGGTTCCTCCAGGGAGAGTTCACCCGCGTCGGCGCCAAGACCGCCGAGGGGGTCTGCGACAGCTTCCGGGACCGCCACTTCGGTCGGGAGGTGGCCTGGCGGCCGCCGGAGGCCCACGAGGAGGCCGACCCCGAGGCAGCCGTCCGGGAGGCGGTCGCAAACAAGAGCAGCGAGGCGACGGCAGCCTTCGCCGCCGCCGTCGCCGAGGCGGTCGCCGCCGAGGAGCGGCTGGCCCACTCGGAGGTCGTCGCCGTCGTCGACTCGACCGCGGCGGACGTCGCCGAGGAGTTCGACGAGACGTTCGGCGAGACGGTCCGGGAGAAGGCCGCCGCGGCCGCCTGGTCGGCGGTGACCGACGAGCGGGCCGCCGACTGCTACGAGCTGGTCGACGGGGCGACCACGACCCGGAAGGACGACGCGGCCGTCGAGGGGCTCGCCACCAGGCTGGCCGAGACGTTCGGGAGCCAGGACGACGGCCGCAACCGGGTGACCCGCGAGGAGCTCCGGGCGTTCGTCGACCGGGCGGCCGACGCCGCCGAGGAGTACGACGACGCCACCTTCGGCGACACCGCCCGGGAGAACGTCACCGACGCCTTCTGGGAGCGGGCCCGGACCGTCCCGGACGAGGTGCCGTCGGTGAGCGCGGTCGCCGACGACCGGGACGCCGCCGCCCGGCTGCTGGAGGCGATGCGAGCGACGGACATCCTCTCGCCGCCGACGGGCTGTCTGGCGCCCATCTCCGAGGAGCTGGTCGAGGCCGGCCTCCGCAAGGAGTACGACGCGGACTTCTACGCCGCCGCGACCCGGGACGCGGAGGTCCACGGCGGCGACCCGTTCGTCGTCGAGGCCGGCATCGCCTACGGCGGCGACATCGACGACGACGGCGACGTGGAGCTGCTGCGGTTCGCCAACCGGGTGCCGCTGGTCTACCAGCGGGGCGCCTGTGCGACCGTCGACGTCGTCAAGGAAATCAACTGGCGGAACTACGGGCTCGACCAGCCCGGCGGCACCGGTATCCCGAACGACCCCGCCGTGCTACTGATCCACGTCGCCTCGACGAACGTCCCGTTCACCAGCGAGTCGAAGGACGCCGTCGCCAACATCCCCGAGATCGAAAGCGAGATTGAACTCGCGCTGCGGGAGGCCGCCAGGGAGCTGAAGTCGTATCTCAACAAGCGGCGGTCCCTGGAGAAGCGCCGCCGCAAGCAGAACGTCATCGCCGACATCCTGCCGGAGATGGCCGAGAAGCTCGCGGAGGTGACCGGCCGCGAGCCGCTGGACGTCGACGACTCGCTGGCCCGCATCATGAATAACGTCCTCGTCGAGCGGACGGTCGACGGCTCGACGGTCGAGCTCAGCGTCCACAACTACGACGACACCGGCGTTTCCGGGGAGATCACCGAGATCGTCACCGCCGACCCCGGCGACCACGAGGAGGCGACGGTCGTCGAGATGGACGGCGAGTGGTTCCTGAAGTGGGCCCCGGAGGTGGCGGCCGGCGAGACGGCGACGCTGCGCTACGAGGTCGACGGCGACGCGGAGTTCGACGTCTCCGTCGAGGGAATCGAGGCCGAACGACTGACGATCGACGCCTGACATGAGCACCGACAGAGACACCGACGCCGACCTGAACGAGGAGGAGGCCCGCGAGCAGCTGATCGACCTCGCGGCGCAGTTCTACGACCAGTTCGCCGACGGGGACGTCCCGCGGATGGAGATCCCGACCCGGACGAAGTCGAACATCGTCTTCGACGAGGAGGAGAACGTCTGGGTGTACGGGGACCGCCACTCGACGCGGTCGGCCAACAGCGTCAACGGCGCCCGGAAGCTGCTGAAGGCCACCTACACCATCGAGTTCCTGGCCAAGCAGCTGGAGGCGGGCCGGTCGTCGACGCTGCGGGAGCTGTACTACCTCTCGGAGTCGTGGGACGAGGAGCGCGCGCAGTTCAACGACCAGGACGAGTCCAACCAGCTCGTCGAGGACCTGGAGATCGTCGCGGAGGTGACACGGGAGGACTTCCACATGCGGCCCGAGGAGTCCGGCGCGACCGTCATGGGGCCGCTGTACCTCCGCGAGCAGACCCGCCGCGGCGAGCGGGAGATCCACTGCCAGAAGGACGTCGGCGAGGGCGGCTACCAGATCCCCAACAACCCCGACACCATCGAGTTCCTCGAGGACGACGCCGACTTCGTGCTCTGCGTGGAGACCGGCGGCATGCGCGACCGGCTGGTCGAGAACGGCTTCGACGAGGAGTACAACGTCATCGTCGTCCACCTGAAGGGCCAGCCGGCGCGGGCGACCCGCCGGCTGACCAAGCGGCTGCACGACGAACTCGGCCTCCCGGTCGTCGTCTTCACCGACGGCGACCCCTGGTCGTACCGCATCTACGGCTCCGTCGCCTACGGCTCCATCAAGTCCGCCCACCTCTCAGAGTACCTCGCGACGCCGGAGGCGGAGTTCGTCGGCATCCGGCCGCAGGACATCGTCGACTACGACCTGCCGACGGACCCGCTGGCCGACTCCGACGTCAACGCCCTCGAGTCCGAACTCGACGACCCCCGCTTCCAGGACGACTTCTGGACCGAGCAGATCGAGCTGCAGCTCGACATCGGGAAGAAGGCCGAACAGCAGGCGCTCGCGAGCCGGGGGCTGGACTTCGTCACCGACACCTACCTCCCCGAACGGCTCGAGGAGATGGACGTGCTGTAGGCGTCGCAGTGCCCGCAGCCGTCGGCGCCGACCCCGGAGACTTTTGCCTTCGCCGGCCCTCGCCAGTCCGTGGAGTGGCGCTGTGCGGACTGCGGCCGGGTCCACGACGACCCCCCGGAGCGGTGCGCCTGCGGCTCCGCGAACGTCGAGCCGGCCGGCGGCGACGGGCGGTACTCGCTGCTTGCGGTCCGCCGGCGACTGCTGTCGCCCGCCGACGCCGACCGGAGCCTGGCCCGCGAGGAGCCGTACGTGACGCTGCTGTTCCGGGTCGTCGTCGCCCTGGCGGTCGTCGCCCTACTGGGTGCCGTCGTCGCCGCCCTCGTCTAGAACGGCGTCGACGCCCCGCGAGCGGCAGTCGTCGACGAACGCCGCGGCGTCGGCCTCGATGGCGTCGAAGGTGTCGTAGTGAACCGGGACCACGAGTTCGGGGTCCAGCGCCGCCGCCAGGTCGGCGGCGGCGTGGCGGTCCATCGTGAACGCGCCGCCGATTGGCGGACAGAACACGTCGACGTCCAGCCGGTCGTGGCCGTCGAGGACGTCCGTGTCGCCGGGCCAGTAGACGGAGGTGCCGTCGAGGGTGACCTGGAAGCCGCAGCCGAGCCCCTCGGGGTGATACGGCTCGCCGCCCGGCCGGACGTGCGGGCCGTCGGGGTCGTTGTACGCCGCCGTCGTCCGCACGACGGCGTCGCCGACGAGGACGTCGGCCTCGGCGTCGACCCGGCGGACCGTCTGCGGCAGGTCCGCGGGCCGCTCGACGTCGCGGTCGATCCGGTGGGTGTCGACCCCCTCGAAGACGACGAGCGTCGCGTCGTCGGCCGCCACGGCCCGGACACCGTCGCTGTCGTAGTGGTGGTCGTGGGTGACGCAGACGACGTCGCCGTCGCCCGGGTCGTGGCCGTCGAGGACGCCGTACCGGCCGGGGTCGAGGTAGACGACCGTCCCGTCGGCCGCCAGCCGGACCGTCGCGTAGCCGAGCCACGCCAGTTCGAGCCCGTCGTGTCGAATCATACCCCCGATACGGGCCGGGCGGGCACAAGGGCGGCGGTTTTTCACCGCGGTTAACCGCCCGCGGCGTTTAAGAACTCCCGGTACAATCCGGATACATGGCGAGCGACGAGGAAATCGCGCGTCAGGTCCGCCGGCGGGAGGAGGAGGAGGGGCTGCTCGGCGACTCCGGAGGCCGCGACGAGCTGGCGGAGTACAAGCAGGTGGCCGGAGAGATACACGACGAGCTCGCGCGCCGGATCCGCGAGACCGAGCGCGACGCCGCGAGCACGGACGACCTCGCGGCGGTCGTCGAACGGCTCGACGCCCTCGAGGCGCGGCTCGACGACCTCGAGGAGCGGCTGTAACGGCTTCCCGGCCGAGTGCCGCTCGACGTCCCTCCGGGGACGAACGTACCCCCGTGGCCGCCCTCCCGCGTTCTCCTGCGTCGCCAGCGACGGGTCCGGCGAGCCGCACCGCCACGTCCGACGTCGCACGCGGCGTCACGGGCCGCCGACCGGCCGCGACCGGCGGCGGAGTGTAACTTGAAGTAGTTACGACTCCAGGGCAGAAGCTAAGTGCGTAGCCGGTAAGCGTTGTATCATCGACAATGCAACGCCGGACGTTCGTCGCGACGGTCGCGGCCGGGGCGGCGTCGCTGGCCGGGTGCACGCGGGGCGACGACGGCGGGGCACCGGGCGTCGCCGGCGAGACGCTGACGCTGGCCACGACGACGAGCACCGTCGACACGGGGCTGCTCGACGCCATCCACCCGGGGTTCGAGGACCGGTACGGCGTGACCGTCGACGCGGTGCCGCGGGGGACGGGTGCGGCTCTCGAGACGGCCCGGAACGGTGACGCCGACGTCGTGCTGGTCCACGCCCGGGGCCTCGAGGACGAGTTCCTGCGGGACGGCCACGGGGTCAACCGCCGGGACCTCATGTTCAACGACTTCGTGGTCGTCGGGCCGGCCGACGACCCCGCCGGGGTCCGGGAGACGACGTCGGCGACGGCGGCGTTCACCGCCATCGCCGACGCCGCGGCGCCGTTCGTCTCCCGCGGCGACGACTCCGGCACGCACCGGAAGGAGTTGGCCCTCTGGTCGGCCGCCGACGCCGACCCCGGCGGCGACTGGTACCGGGAGGTCGGGACCGGGATGGGCGAGGCGCTGAACGTCGCGGCACAGCAGGGCGCCTACACCCTCTCGGACCACGGGACGTTCCTCGCCCGGCGCACGGAGACCAACCTCGTCGTGCTGCTGGAGGGGCCCATCGGAGGCGGGCCGGCGGCGCTGGCGAACCCCTACGGCATCATGGCCGTCAACCCCGGCGTCCACGAGCGGGTCGACTACGACCTCGCG
>JAHENN010000293.1 GCA_018609665.1 Haloarculaceae archaeon
CGGGCGCGGCCGGCCGGAACCGACGGACGACACCGTCGCGGCGGGCCGGTCGGCCGGAGCCGGCAGCCGGTGGTCTACCGGTCGTCGCGCTTGGAGTCGGGCGCGTCGAACAGCCGGAGGAGCCGGTCGACGGCCGCCCCCTCGTCGGCCGCGTCGACCGGCGTCACCTCGACCGCCGAGGCGGCCTCGAGGGTCCCGCCCGGCGTGTCCACCCAGAGGACCGCCCCGCCGAGGACGACCACCGCCCGGCTGTCGCTCGCCGACAGGTACTCGACGTCGCTGGCCTCGAGGACCGCCCGGACGTCGGTCCCGTCCGGGACTGACAGCCGCGGGGACATTCGTTCAACACTACGTCCCGGACGGACATAAACGGCCGCTGGGTCGGTCGCCGGAGCACACACCGGCGGCCCCGCGACGCGCAAGCGTCTTTACCGGAGCGGGCGAACGTCTCGCGTGCATCTGTTCACGCCGTTCGAGGTCCGCGATGTGACCGCGCGCAACCGGGTGATGGTCTCGCCGATGTGTCAGTACTCCTGCGAGGCCGGCGACGGGCTGGCGACCGACTGGCACCGCGTCCACCTCGGCAGCCGGGCGGTCGGCGGTGCCGGAATCGTGATGACGGAGGCGACGGCGGTGACGCCGCGCGGCCGCATCTCGCCGCAGGACCTCGGGGTCTGGAGCGACGCCCACGCGGAGGCGCTGGCGCCGGTCGCCGGGTTCGTCGCCGACCACGGCGCCGTTCCGGGTATCCAGCTGGCCCACGCGGGCCGGAAGGCCTCGACGCGCCGGCCGGCCGACGGCGGCGACCCGATTCACGGCGACGACGGGTGGAGGCCCGTCGGCCCGACGGCCGAGCCGTGGCCCCACGACGACCCCCTCGAGACCGAGCGGCTCTCCGTCGACGAGGTCGACGCCCTCGTCGACCGGTGGGCCGCCGCGGCCGAGCGCGCCGTCGACGCCGGCTTCGAGGTCCTCGAGATTCACGCCGCCCACGGCTACCTGCTGCACGAGTTCTGCTCGCCGGTCACCAACGACCGCGAGGACCGCTACGGCGGCGACTTCGAGAACCGGACGCGGCTGCTGCGCGAGGTGGCGACCGCAATCCGCGAGGCGGTGCCGGACGGGGTGGCGCTGTTCGTCCGCGTGTCGGCGACCGACTGGCTGCCGGACCGCGAGTCGTGGACCGTCGACGACTCCGCGCGGCTGGCGGCCGACCTCGCGCCGCTCGGCGTCGACCTGGTCGACGTCAGCGCCGGCGGCATCCACCCCGACCAGCAGGTGCCGGAGACCGGCCCGCACTACCAGGTGCCGTACGCCGAACGGGTCGCCGACGGCGGGCTCCCGGTCGGCGCCGTCGGGAAGGTCACGACGCCGGAGGGCGCCGACGCCGTCGTCCGCAACGGCCGCGCCGACCTGGCGGTCGTCGGCCGCGAGCACCTCCGGGACCCGTACTTCGCAATCCGGGCCGCCGAAGAGCTGGGCCACGACCCGCCCGTCCCGCGGCAGTACACCCGCGGCTTTCAGTAGAGGCTCAGGTCGCCGGTCACCTTGTCGACGACGTTCTCCGCGCCGGGGCCGACCGCCAGCGCCGTCAGCGTCCCCGGCTCCAGCTGCGTGTGGCCGGCGTCCCGCACCAGCGCGTACGGCAGTCCCTCGCGGCGGGCCGTCTCGGCCAGCTCCTGGAGTTCCGACTCGCCGGAGCCCTTCAGAACGACCTTCTTCTGGCCGCCGGACGTCCAGTCGCTCCGCGCCGACGACCCGGCCGACTCGTAGGCCTGTAGCGACGCGTGGGCGACCTGTGCGGCGAGCTTTCCGGTCCCCATGCCGAGGTCCGTCCGGGCGACGATGGCCTGCTTCATGCCCGCACCTCGGGGGCCGGGGTGAAAAGCCGCCGGTCGCTACGGGAGGCCGCCCAGGAACCCGCCGTCTCCGGTCTCGTCGTCGCCGCCGTCGCGGTCGACGCCGCCGTCGGTGGCGGTCGCCTCCGCGCCGGTGCCCGCCGTCGCCAGCCGGTCGACGACCGCGTCGGTCGTCGCCGTCTCGTGGGCGATGAAGTTGTAGTTGGTCAGCGCCGCCTCGAGAGCGTCCTCGCCGGCGGCGGCCGTCGCGTCGGTCACCGTCAGCACCTCGAAGCCGTTCTCGACGGCGTCACGCAGGTGCGACTCCACGCAGAGGTTGGCGCTCATGCCGGCCAGCACCAGCGTGTCGATGCCGCGCTGCCGCAGTTGCGTCGCCACGTCGTTCGTCCAGAAGCCGCTCAGCTGCTTGTGCGGCGACAGCACGAACGTGTTGTCGTCGGGCTCGAGCTCGGGGACGAACTCGCTGCCCTCGCCGTCGACGTCGAACATCCGCGTGTCGAACATGATCTCGTCGATGGTGTTGAGATGGTCCCACTCCTCGTACTCGGCGTCCTCGTAGTAGTGCGGCGAGTAGAACACCGGCACGTCGCCCTCCCGGGCGGCCTCGCGGAGCCGCCGGAGCTTGTCGACGACGGCGTTCTCCTCGACGGTCTCGCCGACCTTGTCCCAGACGACGCTCTCCGGCTTCAGGAAGTCGACCTGCGGGTCGGTGATCAACAGCGCTGTGCGCTCGGGGTCTACCGTTACGTCTGCCATCCAAGTTACCTCTAGTAACCTATAGCGGGCGGAGGGACATAAGGCCGCGCTAACCGACGCATGACCCGGTGAGCGGCCGGTAACCGGGGTTCGACGGGCCGCCCCGGCCGGCCGCCGGAGTTCGGACCTGCCGGCGTCTCTCGGGACGGCCTCCCTGCGGCCGCCGGGCCGCCGCCCGCCCCGGGCCGACGAGCCGGGTGACTCCCCCGGAAGCGACGCGCGGGCGACGTGTACGGCGAGCCTCTCTCGGCCCGGGCCGGGCCGTCGGGACAGCGGTGGCCCGGGTCGTATCGGGCCGACTCCTGCCGGCTGGAAAACGGCGGCGTTGCGGCCGGAGGTCACCGGATCGGCGGTGGATTTATTAATTTCCGCCGTCGGCGTCAGAATCTATGGCTCTCCGTGCCCTCCGAGACCTGCTCGTGTTCCCCCGGACGTTCTTCCAGGAGCGACCGCCCGAGGATCTGACCTGGCACGCCGTCGGCGCCGTCCTGCTGACCGCGCTCGCGACCCTCGTCGGCATCTGGGCGCTGTTCCGGGTTCCGCTGGCGGAGATGCCGTCCGAAGGACGACGCGCCTTCCGCCGGGTGTTCGGCACGATGCTCGTGGTCGTCCCGGTCGCGGTGCTCGTCGGCTGGGGACTGCTCGCGGGCGTCGTCCACCTCGCCGTCCGGAACGACGCGGAGCGGGCGACCTTCGGCCGGACGTTCGCGGTCGTCGGTCTCGCCGCACTCGTCGAGATACCCGCCATGCTCCTCGGCTTCGTGGAGGCGTACTACGTATTCCGGTCGGTATCGTTCGCGGAGCCCGGGCAGGCGATGACCCAGCTCCAGTCCGCGAGCGGCGGCGACAGCCCGCCGACGCTTCTGGTCTGGGCCGGCGTCACGGTGTGGAAGGCGTACATCTGGCGGGAGGGCCTGGTCGGCGCCTACGGACTCCCGGTCGACCGCGCCAACCTCGCGGCCGGCATCGCGGCCGGACTCGCCTTCCTGTTCGTCGTCGTCGGGTAGCCGGCCGCACCGTTGGCTATTAACCCCTGTCGGCCCCCTGTCGGGACATGATACTCTCCGACGCGGACATCCGCCGCCGGCTGACCGACGGCGAACTGGTCGTCGAGCCGCTCGACGACCCCGAACTGCAGATCCAGCCGGCGAGCATCGACCTCCGGCTCGGCCGGGAGTTCCTCGAGTTCCAGCGCACCAACATCTCCTGCATCCACCCCGACAGCGAGCAGGAGGTCGACGAGTACGTCGACGAGACCCACGTCGAGGACGGCGAAGACTTCGTCCTCCACCCCGGCGACTTCGTCCTCGGGACGACGAAGGAGCGCGTCGAGATTCCGCCCGATCTGATCGCCCACGTCGAGGGCCGCTCCTCGCTGGGCCGGCTGGCGGTCGTGGTCCACGCCACCGCCGGGCTGGCCGACCCGGGGTACCGGGGCCAGATCACGCTGGAGCTGTCGAACCTCGGGACGGCGCCGGTCGCGCTCACGCCGGGGATGCGCATCTCCCAGCTGACGTTCACGGAGCTGAAGAGCCCCGCCGAGCGGCCGTACGGCGCCGAGCGCGGCTCGAAGTACCAGGGCCAGTCCGGGCCGCAGGCCTCCCGCATCCAGTCCGACGAGGAGTTCGGGGGCGACCAGCGCTCATGAGGTTCATCGAGGAGGTCGTCGTCGAGGAGTTCCTCCCGACCGTCCGGTCGATGCTGGCCGGCGAACTGCGGGAGCGGGACCTCACCCAGAGCGAGGTGGCGGCGCTGCTGGGCATCTCCCAGAGCGCCGTCTCGAAGTACGCCCACGGCGGCGTCGAGGTCAACGACGAGGTCGCCGGCGACGACCGGGTCCGGGAGCTCGTCGAGACGCTGGCCGACGGGCTGGCCTCGGGCGAGATGACCCGGGTCCAGGCGCTCGTCGAGGCGGAGGTGCTGATCCGCCGGCTGGAGCGCGGCGACCTGCTGGCGCGGCTCCACGAGGCGGCCTTCCCGCCGCTGGCCGAGTACGACGGCACCTTCGACGTCCACGACCCCGAGGGCGAGCTGCGGACGACCGAGCGCGTGCGGTCGTCGGTCCGTCGCGGCGTTGCGACGCTGGAGAACACCAGCGGCTTCGCGGCCCTCATTCCCGCCGTCGGGTCGAACCTGGTCGAGGCGCTGCCCGACGCGGCCACCATCGACGACGTGGCGGCCGTTCCCGGCCGCATCCTCGACGTCAAGGGCCAGGCGACGGTGCCCGGCGAGCCGGAGTTCGGCGTCTCCGAACACGTCGCCTCCGTACTGCTGGCGGCCCGGGCGGCCGGCAGTCCCGCGCGGGCGGCGCTGAACGTCCGCTACGGGCCGTCGCTGGTGGCCGACCTGGAGGCGCAGGGCCACGAGGCCGCCGAGTTCGACGCCGAGGCCGACCCCGAGACGGCCGTCGCCGCGGCGCTGTCGGACGGGTCGGCCGACGTGCTCTACCAGACCGGCGGCTTCGGCGTCGAGCCGGTCTGCTACCTGCTCGGCGACGACGCCGCCGAGGTCGTCGCCGCGGTCCGGGACGTCTGCTGATGTCGATACGGTCGTTCTACGGCCGGTGGGCCGCCCTCTACGACCGGGTCGCGACCGCGCCGGGCGTCGGGCGCTGGCGCCGGGCGGCCGCCGAGCGGGTCGCCCGCCCCGGCGACACCGTCGTCGAGATGGGCTGCGGC
>JAHENN010000294.1 GCA_018609665.1 Haloarculaceae archaeon
GTCTCGCCCGTGGAGTCGGAACTCCCCAGCCCAAGGACCGTTCGGAGCAGTTCGAACACCATACGCGAGACCAGCGGCGGGTCGTACTTAACGCCGGTGGCTGCCGCGGCTACAGCGCCGCCCGCAGCGCGTCGTTCATCGCGGCGACGGGCGCCGAGCGGCCGGTCCACAGCTCGAACGCCTCGACCCCCTGAAACAGCAGCATCCACGCCCCGTCGACCGTCGTTGCGCCGGCCGCCGCCGCCTCCCGGAGTAACCGCGTCTCCGGCGGCGTGTACACCGCATCCAGCACCGCGAGGTCGGCGTGGAGGGCCGCCGCCGGGACCGGCGTCTCGTCGGACTCCATCCCGACGCTCGTGGCGTTGACCAGCAGGTCGGCGTCCGCGAGCAGCTCCTCGAGGGCGTCGAGCCCGTGGGCGCTGGCGTCCGGTAGCTCCGCGGCCAGCGTCTCGGCCCGCGGGACGGTCCGGTTTGCGATCCGGACGTCGGCGCCGGCGTCGGAAAGCGCGAACGCCGCCGCCCGGCCGGCGCCGCCGGCGCCGACGACCACCGCCGTCCCCGACGGGGAGACGTCGTGGTGCTCCAGCGCGCGCGTGACGCCCGCGGCGTCGGTGTTGTGGCCCGTCGGCTCCCCCGACAGGTCGATCGTGTTGACCGCGCCGATCCGCTCGGCCAGCGGGTCCGGGTCGACGAGCGGCAGCACCGACTCTTTGAACGGGACGGTCACGTTCAGCCCGTCGATGCCGAGCGCGCTCGCGCCGTCGACGGCGAGCCCGAGGGCATCCTCCGCCGGCTCCAGCGTCACGTAGCGGGCGTCCATCCCCAGCGCCTCGTAGGCCGCCTCGTGCATCCGCGGCGACAACGAGTGCTCGACGGGGCTGCCGATGAGACCGAAGACGTCCATACCGCGTCTGGTCCGGCCGCGGGCATAACGTTCCCGACCCGCGGCGACGGCGCGCCGGGTCCGGCCGGGTGCGAACGGGCCGTCGGCCGGCGCGGACGGCGTCCAAAGCTACACGTCCCCCGGCGCCGACGTACCGCTATGCGTGACCCGGCCATCGACGACGTCGACAGGGCCATCCTGCACGCCCTCCAGGAGGACGCACGGAACACGTCGTCGGGGGACATCGCCGGGCGGACCGGCACCTCCGACAGCACCGTCCGCAAGCGCATCCAGCGGCTCGAGGCCGACGGCATCATCAAGGGGTACGGCGCGCAGGTCGACTACCAGAAGTCGGGCTACCCCCTCCGGATGCTGCTGTTCTGCACCGCCTCCATCCCCGAGCGGGGCGACCGCGTCGGTGAGATTCTCGAGATCGACGGGGTCGTGTCGGTCCAGGAGCTCGTCACCGGCGACCGGAACCTGCTGGTGACGGCCGTCGGGGAGACCGACGAGGACATCACCCCCGTCGCCCAGGAGCTGCTGGAGATGGGGCTGACCGTCGCCGACGAGGTGCTCGTCAGAAGTCACGAGACGACGCCGTTCGGCGGCTTCGACTCAGAGTAGCACGCGGTCGACGTCGGCGGCGGTCGCCCGCCGGACGACCGCCTCGACCGGGTCGACCGAGCCGGCCAGGTTGTCCGAGTCGCCGTCGAGGACGACCAGCGCCGCCCGCCGGCCGGAAGCGACGACGCCGCAGTCGAGGCCGGCGATCTCGGCGCCGGCCGTCGTCGCCATCCGCAGGACCTCGCGTGCGGTGACGTCGAACCGCCTGGCGGCGTCGGCCATCTCCCGGAACATCGACGGCGGGTTCAGCATGACGTTGTCCGTCCCGAGGGCGACGGTCGTGTGGTCGAGCAGCTCCCGGATCGGCGGCGCTCCCACGCCGAGGGTAGCGTTGGCGCGGGGACAGACCGCCACGGGAATCGACCGGTCGGCGACCCGCCGGAGGTGGTCCGGGCCGGCGTGGACCATGTGGACGAGCAGGTCCGGCTCCAACGCGAGTGCGGGGTCGATGTCCGAGGCGTCCGGCTCGCCGGCGTGGATGGCGAAGGGGGCGTCGGCCTCGCGGGCGGCGGCCCGCTCGTCGGCGAAGTCGTCGTCGTTGGCGCCGCTGGCGCCGTAGCCGTCGGCGACCTCCAGAACCGCCGGGTCGCCGCTGCCGAAGATGAACGGCTCGACGTCGGTCGGGTCGGCGGCCTCCCGGAGCGCGCGGGCACCCTCGAGGCCGGACTCCCGGAAGTCCAGACAGGAGACCGTCCCCGTGCGGCGCATGAACCGCAGCGTCCGGCGCATCGCCGTCACGAGCGTCGAGCGGTCGGCGGCCGCGAGCCGGCGGTGTTTCAGGCTGTCCGGCGGCGCCACCGCCTCGTCCAGGGAGAGCCCGACGGCCGCGTCCTTGGCGACGGAGTCGCCGACGTGCGTGTGTGCGTTGACGAACGCCGGCAGGACGATGTCCGTCGACTCCGTCGCGGCTTCCTCGACGGCCTGGACCCGGCCGTCGTCGACGACGACCCGGCCGCTGACCGGCTCGAACGTCTCCCCGGCGAGGACGGTCCCTGTCAGTTCCTCCATGTCGACGACACGTCGCATCCTGGTCTCTTCGGAGGGATAAAATGAACGAACCGACGCAGGCTCCGGGGCCGTCGCCACGCCGGGCCGGACGGACCCGCGCTCGTCGGCCTGCGACCCGGCCGGCCCGTCGAGCCGCGCGGTCGACCGGAGCGTACGGCGTGTGAAAACATACCGTTCCGCTTCGCCCACGTGTCTGAACGGAACGGTAATTTGGCCAGATTTAATAACCGTTCCGTTCGTACCGGTGGTAGAGACGGCCGGTCGTCGTGAACGGAGGCGACGCGACGTGTCGCCGCGGTCGGCCGCCGTTGGAGCGAACGATGACGGGAGACAACGGGACGACGACGGTAGGACAGCTTCCGACCCCGGGCGGCGGCGCCTCGCGGCTGCCGGCGGCGCTGACGCGGGCGGCGTGGGCGCTGTGGGTCGCCAGCCTCGGCGCGTCGGCCCTCTGGCTCTGGCGCGGCGGCTCCCGGCTTGCGGCCGGGCCGGTCGCCGTCGACGGGCTGACGGTCCTGATGTGGACGGTCGTGACGTTCTTCAGCGGCATCGTCCACAGCTACTCGCGGCGCTACATGGCCGGCGAGCGGGACGTGACGGGGTTCTTCGGGCGCGTGTTCGCCTTCACGCTGGTCGTGATGGCGCTTGTCGCCGCCGACGCCTTTCTCGCGCTCTGGCTTGCGTGGCTCGCGATGGGGCTCGTGATGGCCGGGCTCGTCGGCCACGGCGACTGGCCGCAGGCGCGGGCGGCGGGCGCGCTGGCCCGGCGGTACTTCCTCGCCAGCAGCGCGCTGCTGGCGGTCGGGCTCGCGGCGCTGTGGTGGCACACCGGGGCGACGACGGTCTCGGGGGTCGCCGGGGTCGACGCCGACCCGGTCGTGCTCGCGGCGGCCGGCGCGCTGCTGCTGGCGGCGATGGCCCAGTCGGCGCTCGTTCCGTTCCAGACGTGGCTGCTGTCGTCGATGACGGCCCCGACGCCGGCCTCGGCGCTGATGCACGCCGGCTTCGTCAACGCCGGCGGAATACTGCTGGTCCGGTTCGCGCCGGTCGTGACGGCCGACCCCCGGGTCATGCTCGCCGTCGTCCTCGTCGGCGCCGCGAGCGCGCTGGCCGGGAAGCTGCTGAAGGGCGTCCGGTCCGACATCAAGGGCGCCCTCGGCTGCTCGACGGTTGGGCAGATGGGGTTCATGATCATGCAGGCCGGGCTGGGGTTCTTCGCGGCCGCCGTCACCCACCTCCTGCTGCACGGCCTCTACAAGGCCTACCAGTTCCTCGCCTCGGGCGGCCGGGTCGCCCACGAGGGCCCCGCGGGGTCCGACGCCGGCGGGACGGACGTCGTCGGCGTCGCGGTGGGCGCCGCCACCGGGGTCGCGGGGGCCGGTCTGTTCGTCGTCCTCACCGGGAAGGCGGAGGGCAACGGGCTCCTGCTGGCGGGGCTCGTCGCCCTGACGGTGCTGCACGCCTCCCGCGACGTGACGGCGCGGACCTCGCTGCCGGGGGCGGTCCGCTACGGCGCCGTTCCGCTGGTCGCGCTGCCGGCCGTCGCCGTCTACGGCGGCGTCTACCGCGTCGTCGAGGGGCTGCTCGTCGGCCTGCCGGCGGTCGGCACGACGGCGACGGAGCCGACGGCCGTCCACGTCCTCGTCGGCGCCGCCTTCCTCGCGGCGTACCTCGCCGTCGAGAGCGGCGTCCACCGCCGGAGCCGCCGGCTGTACGTCGCGCTGCTGAACGCAGGGCGGCCGCCGTCCCGGACACGACTCACCGCCACGGAGGAATACGATGAGCACTGACGACACCCTCGAGGAGTGTATCGACGACGCGGCCGAGACAGTCGCGCCGGCCTGGCCGCTGCACTCGTTCGTGACGGTCAACCCGCTGTCGGGCTTCGAGGACCGGCCGTTCCACGAGGCCGTCGCGGACGCCGAGGACGTCCTCGGCGGCCGGGGCTACCCGAGCGCCGACGTCTTCCGCCGCGCCTGGGAGGCCGGGCGGATCGACCCCGAGCGGCTGCGGACGGAACTGGCGGCCCACGGCCACGAGACCGACCCCGAGGCGTCGCTCGAACGGCTGGCGGCCGCCGAGGCGGCGACCGACGAGAGCGAGACGGCGACCGACCGGGTCGACGCGGTCCTGTCGAAGTGGCTGTCGGCCTTCCTCGACCAGGGGCAGGCCGAGTGGCCGATGCCGGACCGCGAGCAGGGGTTCTACGACGCCTTCCGGGCCGTCGCGCGGTACGACGACGAGATCCCCGACGCCGGGGCCGTCGCCGACCTGCCGGACGACCCGCTGGAGGCCGTCCGCGAGCGGCTGGTCGACCGCCCCGTCGCCGAGTGGCCCGAGATTCTCGAACGCCAGTTCGCGGCGCTGCCCGGATGGACCGGGCTCCTCAGACGGCGGGCCGACGACGGCGGCGCCTGGCAGTCGGCATACCCGATCACGCCCGCCGGCTACCTCGCCGTCCGGCTGGCGCTCGTCGATCTGTTCGACGCCCCGCTCGCACCCGAGGGCGACGACCCGGAGACGGACGCGGACGGCGTCCCGCCCGCGGAGGTGTGGCTGGACGCCTGGGAGGCGTCGTACCGCTCGCGGCTCGTCGACGCCCTGGAGACGTCGCCGACACGGGACGGCGGCCGCCCGGACGCCCAGCTGGTGTTCTGCATCGACACCCGCTCGGAGATCATCCGCCGGCACGTCGAGGCCGCCGGCGACTACGAGACCCACGGCTACGCCGGCTTCTTCGGCATTCCGATGCGGCACGCCGGCTACGACGCGGACGTGACCGTCGACGCCTGCCCGCCGATAGTCGACGCCCGGCACCGCATCGCCGACCGCCCGGCCGACGGAGCCGACGACGCGCGGGCGGCGTACGACCGCCGGTCGGGCATCCTCGAGGCCGGACGGTCGGCGGTGAAGCAGGTGAGGTCGAACGCCGCGACGGCGTTCAGCTTCGTCGAGAACGCCGGCGCGGGCTACGGGGCCGCCCTCGCAGCCCGGACGCTGCTGCCCGGTCGCGTCTACGACCTCCTGACGGCCGCCGACGACCGGACCCCCGGCGTCCACGAGTTCTGCGAGCCGACCGTCGACTACAACCCCGACGCGGTCCACGACCTCCGGGAGGGGCTCATCCTCGAGGAGAAGGTCGACTACGCCGCGGCGGCGTTCGAACTCATGGGCTGGGAGGAGTTCGCCCGCGTGGTCGTCTTCGTCGGCCACGCCAGCCGGACGGCGAACAACCCCTTCGACGCGAGCCTCGACTGCGGCGCCTGCGCCGGCAACCCCGGCGGGCCGAACGCCCGCGTGCTCGCGGCCATCTGCAACGACGAGGCCGTGCAGGCGGCGCTCCGGGACCGCGGGATCGACGTCCCCGAGGACACCGTCTTCCTGGCCGGCGAGCACAACACCACCACCGACGAGGTGGAACTGTACGACGACGCGATTCCGGAGAGCCACGCGGCGGACGTCGAGCGGCTCCGGGCGGACCTCGAGGCCGCACGCGCCGGCGCCGCCGCCGAGCGGGTCGGCGACATGGGCGCCGAGGGGGCGGGCGTCCGGGAGACCGAGCGCCGGGCGGCCGACTGGGCGGAGACGCGCCCGGAGTGGGGGCTGGCCGGCAACGCCGCCCTCGTGGTCGGCCCGCGGGCGCTCACCGACGACCTCGACCTGGACGGCCGCGCCTTCCTGCACTCCTACGACCCGGCGACGGACCCCGACGGCGACGCCCTCGAGGCCATCGTCGCCGGGCCGATGGTCGTCGCCCAGTGGATCAACGCCCAGTACTACTTCGCGACGGTCGACAACGCCGCCTACGGCAGCGGCTCGAAGGTGACGCAGAACCCCGTCGGCAACGTCGGCGTCTACCAGGGCAACGGCGGCGACCTGCAGACCGGCCTGCCGGCGCAGTCGCTCGTCGGCGCCGACGGCCAGCCGTACCACCAGCCGCTCCGGCTGTCGGTGGTCGTCTACGCGCCCGTCGACCGCGTGACCGAGGTGCTGGCCGATGCCGAGGTGACCGGGCTCTTGGACGACGGCTGGCTCTCGCTGACCGTCGTCGACCCCGAGCAGGACGGCCGCGCCTTCGACTACGAGGGCGACCTCGAGTGGTCGGCGTGGTCGGAGGCGTCGGCCCCGGCGACGGAGCGGGCGACCCCGCCGTCGGCCGACGACGACGACTGACGACCGGGGCGACGCCGACCGTCGCGGCTTTACCCCGGCGGGCCCGAACGGCGGTATGCTCGCCGTCGTCGTCTCCCGTGCCGACGTCGCCTCCGAACGCATCGGCGACCGCCTGCTGGAGCTGGCCGACTGGACCGAACACGAGGACGAGCGCCGCAGCGACGCAGAGGGCGGCGGCACCTACTACCGGGCCGACGGCGTCGAACTGCGGACGTTCGACGAGCTACACCTCCACCTCGACGGGGCGGCGGCGGCCTTCGACGAGCCCGACCTGCTCGTCTTCGCCTCGCGGCACTCCGGGGAGACGGGGCCGCTGCTGACGGCCCACGCGACCGGCAACTTCGGGCCGGCGGAGTACGGCGGCGGCGAGGGGTCGCTGGCACGGGCGGCGCCGAACGCGCTGCGGACGGTCCGACGGGCGTTCGCCGAGTACGCCCCCGACGGCTACGACGTCGGCGTCGAGTGCACCCACCACGGGCCGAGCACCGTCGGCTGCCCGTCGCTGTTCGTCGAGCTGGGCAGCGACGAGCCCGAGTGGACCGACCCGGCGGGCGCCGAGGCCGTCGCCCGGTCGATTCTCGCGCTCCGGGAGACGGCGCCGACCCACTACCGGACGGTCGTCGGCTTCGGCGGCGGCCACTACGCCCCCCGGTTCGACCGGGTGCTCGTCGAGACCGACTGGCGCGTCGGCCACGTCGCCGCCGACTGGGCGCTCGAGGAGATGGGCGACCCGCGCGCGTCGAAGGCGGTGGTCGGCAAGGCCTTCGCGACGAGCGGCACCGAGTTCGCCCTCGTCGACGGCGACCGACCCGACCTCGTCGCGGTCATCGACGACCTCGGCTTCGAGACCGTCTCGGAGACGTGGCTCCGGGAGACGACGGGCGTGCCGCTGGAGCTGGTCGGGCACCTCGAGACGGAGTTCGCGGCCGTCGAGGAGGGGCTCCGCTTCGGCGCGCCGGCGGCGGGTTACGACGACGACTTTGCCGTCGTCGAACTGCCCGGCGAGCTGCTGTCGGCGGCGACCGGCGTCGACCGCGAGGCGACCCGGGAGGCGGTCGACGAGCGGGCGCTGGCGTACGACACCGAGGAGGGGGGGACGGTCGTCGCGGGGCCGGCGGCGCTGGCCGACGCCGACGACCGCCGCGGCGTCGTCGCGGCGCTTGCGGCGGTGCTGGAGCCGAAGTACGACGCCGTCGAGGTCCGCGACGACGAGGTCGTCGCCGTCCGGGAGGCGTTCGACCCCGAGCTGGCGCGGGCGGCCGGCGTCGAGGAGGGACCGGCGTTCGGCCGACTCGCCGACGGCGAGCCCGTCGAGGTCGACGGCGAGACGGTCGACCCCGAGGCGGTCCGGAGCGCGCGCGAGCGCAGGTTCCCGCTCTGACCGGGGCGGCTTTTTATATCGCCGTCTTTGGTTTATTCCTCGAGACGAACTGCGGGCCGGAACCGGCGCGAAATCGTATGACGAGCGTCAGACATCCGGGAAAGATATTTCAATCGCGTGCGCTACACCGGCACTCATAATGGATTCGATAATCGAGGACGCAATCGGCGAGGCCGAGGAAGATGGGGAGGCGCCGGCTGGGGAGTCGGCGGCGACGGACGCCGGCGCCGACGTGAAAGGGTCGGGCACGATGACCGACGAGGAACTGGCGGGCGTCGTGAAGGACTTGGAGACGAACATCTCGGTCGTCGGCTGCGGCGGCGCCGGCGGCAACACCGTCACCCGGATGTCCGAGGCCGGCATCCACGGCGCGAAGCTGGTCGCCGCCAACACCGA
>JAHENN010000295.1 GCA_018609665.1 Haloarculaceae archaeon
ACGGTGTCGAGGAACTCCTCGAACAGCTCGTCGACGGAGTCGGCGCCGTCCTCGAGGTTGGTCTCGAACTCCTCGAGGGCGTCGGTCTGGGTCTCCTCGAAAGTGTCGAGCTGCTCGACCAGCGTCTCCCGCAGGTCGGCGACGACGGCCTGGTCGCCGGGGACGGCGGCCTCGACGGCGTCGAAGGACGTCTCCACGCCGGTCCGGACGAGGTCGCTGCTGCGCTCCTGGACGTCCCGGACCGGGCCGACGACCTCGACGGTCCGCTCGTTGACGTCCCGCTGGAACTCGACGGTCCGCTCCAGCACGTCGTGGGTCTGTTCGATGGCGCTGCGCTGCAGGTCGAAGGCTGCCGTCACCGGCGAATCGGAGTCGCTCTCGTTCTCGCTCATCGTACCTCCCGCTACACCCCCGACGAACATAAGTCTTGCCCTTCAATACCATCTGGTGCCATATAACTACACTCAGTGTCATTAATCGACTGGTCGGGCGGCGGGTGCCCGCAGGTTGAAGCACTTATGTCCGTGCTGCGAGTGATAGGGGCATGGCGAAGCACGTCGGGCTCGCGCGGGCCTCGCGTGGGTGGTTCGGCGTGGTGTTCGGCGACGCCGGCTGGGAGACGGAGCTGTTCCCGTCGGTCTGGAGCCTCTGGAAGTACCACAGCGACGCAACGCAGGTCGTCGTCGACGTCCCGGTCGGGCTCCCGAGCGACGGGCGGCGGCGCTGCGACGTGGCGGCCAGCGAGCGGCTCGAGAGCCGCCGGGGCGTCCTCTACGCCCCCGTCCGGCGGGCCGTCTACCAGGAGACGTTCCCGGAGGCGGCGGCGGTCAACGAACGCGAGGCCGGCTTCGGCGTCCAGCGGCGGGCCTGGAGCGCGGTGCCGCACATCCGCGAGGTCGACGAACTGCTGGACATGTACCCCAGCGCCCGCGACCGGGTCGCCGAGACCCGACCGGCGGTCTGCTTCCAGGCGATGGACGACGGGGCGGGCCCGCCCGACGCCGACCGCCGCCGGGAGCTGCTCGCGGCGGCACACCCCGACGCGGCGGCCGTCTACGACGAGGCCGTCGAGCGGTACACGACCCCGGCGCACGCGCCGGCCCTCGGGAGCGCCGACGTCGTCGCGAACGCCCTCGTCGCGGCCGTCACCGCCGAGCGGACCCCCGACCGGTGTCTGACGCTGCCGGCGGCGCCGCCGACCGACGAGCGGGGCCTCCCGATGCGGATCGTCTACCCCTCCGACACCGAACAGGTCCGGCTGTCGGCGCTGGAGGACCGCTGAGGCCCGCGGCCGCCGGCCGCCGGCGCCGGGGTTTTGCCGCTGCGCCCCCACCCGTCCGCATGGAGATCGGCGCGTCCGTCGGGCCGTACCTCGACCGCATCGGGTCGCTGTCGTCGTTCGACTTCGTCGAGTTCGCCCTCGGCGAGGGCGAGGTGCCACTGTCGTCGTTCGACGCCGCCGCGGTCGGCGACCGCCTCGACCGCGCGGGCCTCGACGGTGTCATCCACCTGCCGTACCGGCAGCCGCTGTCGACGCCCGTCGACCGCATCAACGAGGCGACGCTGTCGTACCTCGACGACGTGCTCGCGGCGGCCGCACGCGCGGGCGCCGAGACCGCAGTCGCCCACCCGAGCGCCCGCGGCGCCGGCCACGAGACCGAGCGGCTGACCCGGCGGGTGTCGGCGCTGCGAGAGCGGGCGGCCGACCACGGCGTGACCCTCTGTCTGGAGACGGTCGGTCACGCCGGCGGCCTCGGACTCGGCCGCGTCGGCACGCTGGCCGACCGGGCCGGCGCCGCCGTCTGTCTCGACGTCGGCTACGCCTACCTCGAGGCCGACGTCGGGGGTATCCGCGAGTTCCTCGCCTCCTACGGCGACACCGTCGCCCACCTGCACGTCCACGGCGCCCGCCGGCGGGGAGACACCCACATTCCGGTCGGGAGCGGCGACGTGCCGTACGACGAGATCGGCCCGCTGGTTGCCGACGCCGCGCCGGAGGCGACGGCGACCGTCGAGGTGTTCACAGACGACCGCGACCACCTGCGGGACTCCGCCGAGCGGTTCCGCGCGGCCGTCGACGGGTGACGGCGCGGTCAGCCGCCGGGGCCGAGCGCCGCGATGTCGGCGCCGACGGTCGCTCGCGGGTCGGCCGGATTCGGGTCGTCGTCGGCCAGATGCGTCCACTCCGCTGCCGGCAGCCCAGACAGCAGGTCGGCGACGGCCACGCTGTAGGCCCGACACGACGGCATGCACGACGCCTCGCCCCAGACGTCGTCGACGACCGTCATCGAGTCGATGCGGACCTCGACGGCCGTCGGGGCACAGCGGGCCGACAGGGCCTCGAGCCCCAGCTGTAGCGCCGCGTACTCGGCGACGTTGTTGTCCGTCCGGGCGCCGACCGGCCGGCCGAGCCGGGCGACGGTCGCCTCGCCGACCCGGACGACGGCGCCGGCGCCGGCCGGCCCCGGGTTGCCGCGGGAGCTGCCGTCGACGTACAGCACGACCCGCGAGCCCGTCGCGGCGGGCAGCCGGTCGGGCGACTCCGGGGCGGCGTCGGCGGCGTCGTCGAGCGCCGCTCGGAGCGTCGCCGCGTCGGTGTCGCCGAATACGCCGCCGAGCCCGGGAACGGCGGCGTCGATGGCCTCGACGGCCGGCGCGAGCTCGTAGCCGTACAGCGCCAGCACCTCGTCGACGCGGGCCGCCAGCGGCGACATCGGCTCCGCCGGCAGCCGCGGGCCGTCGGTCATGTTCGAGCACCCGGCGGGCGGCTACAGCTCACCGTGGCTCTGCTTGCGCCGGAGCTCCGCGACGCGCTCCTTGATGTCGGCCATCTCGCCGCTTTCTTGCTTGGAATCGACGTGGCTGTACATCAGCCCCATCCGGTGGTTCGACCGGAGCTGTCCTTCGTTTCTGTCGAGGAAGTCCCAGTACAGTGCGTTGAACGGACACGCCCGGTCGCCGGTGTCCTTCGTCTTGTAGTAGCGGCAGTCGCCGCAGTAGTCGCTCATCCGGTCGATGTAGTTCGCCGAGGAGACGTACGGCTTCGAGGCGAAGACGCCGTCGCCGTACTGGCCCATCTCGACGACGTTGGGCGTCGTCACCCAGTGGTAGGCGTCGACGTAAGTGGCGTTGAACCACTCGTTCAGCTGCGACGGCTCGACGCCCCACAGCGTCGCGAAGTTCGCGAGCACCATCAGCCGCTGGATGTGGTGGGAGTAGCCCCGCTCGTGGACGTCCTCGACGGTCCGGCGGAGACACTCCATGTTCGTCTCGCCGCTCCAGTAGAACTCCGGGAGGTCCTGCGGCGCCGACAGCTGGTTGGCCTCGTCGAGCCCCGGCATCGCGTGCCGGTAGACGTGCCGCATGAACTCCCGCCAGCCGATGAGCTGCCGGATGACGCCCTCGACGGAGTTCAGCGGGACGTCGTCCCGCTCGTGGTAGGCCGCCTCGATTGCCTCGACGGCCTCCATCGGGTGCAGCAGCCCGAGGTTGATCGACGAGCCGAGCAGGGCGTGGGCCATCGCCCAGTCGTCGCTCCGCATCGCGTCCTGGTAGGGGCCGAACTCCGGCAGCCGGACGTCGACGAAGTGTTCGAGCCGGCGTTGGGCCTGCCGGCGGGTGACCGGCCAGACGAGCTCCTCGTCGGCCCCCCAGGTGTCGAACTCCTCGGCGACCCACGCGCTCGTCTCGGCCGTCAGCTCGTCGTGGTCGAGCTCCAGCACCGGCGGCGACTGCCAGTCCTCGGGCGGGAACTCCTGGTTCTCGTCGTCGTAGTTCCACTCCCCGCCGACGGGGTCGCCGTCGTCCATCAGTACGCCCGTTTGCCGGCGCATCCACCGGTAGAACGTCTCGTGTCTGAACGGCTCCCTGTCGGTCTCGTTGGCCCACCGGTCGAACGCCTCGCGGGTGCCGACGAACAGCTCGTTCGGCACCGTCTCGAGCGCGCCGCCGGCCGCCTCGACCAGCTCCGCGAACGTCTCGGCGCTGCGGTGGCTCGGCGAGCGCATCTGCACCAGCTCGTCGTCCGGGTGTCGCTCGAAGTACGTCTCCAGGCCGTCGCCGAACGTGTCGGCCTTGATGTACTCGACGTCGTAGCCCCGCTCGCGGAGCTCGTCTCTGAACTGCCGCATCCCGGCGAAGACGATGGTCAGCTTGTGGTGGTGGTACCGCTTCCGCCGGGCGAAGTCGTGGGCCTCGATCAGCAGCACACGCGACCCCTCCGGCGCGCGGCCGACCGGCCCGACCGCCGGGTGGAGCTGCGTTCCGAGCACCCACGGCACCCTGTGTTCGTCCGCCATACCGTACTGCGGGGTCTCACCGACGACCGGTGCGGTCACTACCGTAGCCTGGGGCGTGACTCACTTAGCAGGTGCGGTCGTCCGGGGGGCCGTCGCCGGAACCGAAGCGGCTTCGTCGTTCCGTGCCGTGACCCGGACATGACCGACGCGGACGACGCGGCGCGAGAGCGGGCCCGGCGGCTTCTGGCGACGGCGGACACCTGCACCCTCGCGACCGCCGCGCCGGACGCGACCCAGGCCGCGACCGTCCGGTTCGTCGCCGACGACGACCTCGACGTCTACGTCACCACCGGGTCGACCTACCGGAAGTACCGCAACATGACACGGAATCCCGACGTCGCCGTCGTCGTCGACGGCGACGACAACCTGCAGTTGGAGGGCACCGCGACGGAGGTCGGCGGCGAGACGGCCGCCTTCGTCCGGCGGCGGTACGTCGAGAAGTACGGCCCGAGCCCCTACCTCACGAACGACGACAGCGTCTTCTTCGAGATCGCGACCGACTGGGCCCGGCTGCTCGTCGACGGCTCGTTCCCGCCGACATACGAGATGGTGCTCGGCGAGGGCGAGACGGCGCCGCACGGCGACTGACGCCGGCTACCCGACGGCGGTCGCCCGCTCCAGCGCCGCCCGGGCCTCCTCGGACCACGCCGAGCAGTCCGTCGTCGCGACGTGGAGCCGGCGACATGCCGGCGCCGGGGGCGTCCCGCTCACCGAGACGACCGGTCGGCTCCGGCGCTCCCACGACAGCGTCCAGTCGACCGGCGGCTCGACCCGGACGTACCGCGTCGCGTCGTCGGCCCCGAGCGCCGACAGGGGACGCCGCTCGCGGCCGGCTGTCGCCCGGCGGTCG
>JAHENN010000296.1 GCA_018609665.1 Haloarculaceae archaeon
AGGAGTCGCCGTGGCCGACGAGCAGCGGCGTGTCGCGGTAGGCCTCGAGGAACTCGAACAGACCCTCGCGGTCGGCGTGCGCCGAGAAGTCGTACGCCTCGACGGTCGCGCTCACCCGGAGGTGGCGGTCGCCGATCTCGGCGGCGCCGGTCTCGAGCAGCCGGCGGCCGGGCGTCCCCTCGACCTGGTAGCCGGAGAAGCAGAGCGTGTTGACCGGGTTGGCGTGGATCTCCGGGACGTAGGTCATCGCCGGGCCGCCAGAGAGCATCCCGGCGGTCGTGATGATGACCGTCGACCGGTCGGCGATGCGCTTCCGCTGGCCGTCGCGGCCGTCGACGAACCGGGCGTTCGAGACCGCCCGCGACATCGCGTCGGCGTCCCGGAGGAACTCCGGATGCCGGCGGAGGCGCCGGGTCACCTCGACGCCCATCCCGTCGACGTAGCAGTCGATGTCGTGGGCCGCACAGACGAGCATCATCTCCTGGGTCCGGCCGATGGCGAAGGCGGGGACGACGACCGTCCCGCCCTCCCACAGCGTCGACCGGACGCGGTCGACGAACCGCTCCTCGACGGCCGCCCGCGGTTCGTGGTCGACGTCGGCGTACGTCGACTCGGTGAGGACGACGTCGGCGTCGGGGCGGGCCGTCGAACTGGGGACGAGCCGCTGGCCGCGGCCGCCGGCGTGGAAGTCGCCGGTGTACAGCAGTCGCGTTCCGCCGTCGTCGGACCGCGTCCGACTGCCCGAGGTGCGTTGTACCTCGCCGTCGTCGACGAGGACGTGTGCGCTGCCGGGGATGTGGCCGGCGTCGAAGAACTCCACGCGGTGGCCCGCCGCCTCGAACGGCTCGCGGTAGCCGTGGGTCTCGGAGACCTCCGTCAGCCGGCGGAGGTCCTCCTCGGTGAACGGACACTGCGGGGTGCCGCCGTGCAGTTTCAGGGTGTCGCGGCCGAGCGTCAGCGCCAGCTCGCGGGTCGGCGGGGTCCAGTGGACCGTCGGCCGCGCGTCGCCGGACAGCAGCGCGGGCACGGCGCCGGCGTGGTCCAGGTGCCCGTGGCTGACGACGACCGCCTCGGCGTCGGCGGCGGGGCCGCTCCGGAGCGACCCGACGGGGTACTGCGGCGGGTCGGCGGTCTTCATACCGAAGTCGAGAAGCAGCGCGTCGTTGACGAGCACCGCGCTCCGGCCCACCTCGCGGGCGCCGCCGAGGAACTGCAGCTTCACTACCGTCCGGTAGCGGTCCGGACGGTTTGGCTCCGTCGGTTCCGGCCGCCGTTCCGCGTCAGTCCTCGTCCTCGTCGTCGTCTTTCATCTCGTCGAGCCGGTCGATGAGCGACGACTCCGACTCGTCGAACTCGAACTCCACGTCGCCGTCGTGGTCGTTCTCGTGGACGTTGACGGCGGCATCGTCGTCGGTATCGACGTTCTGGTCCTTCTGCTCGGACTCGTCGTAGCTCCCGAATCCCATACATGGAGAAGAACGCGCGGACGGAAAAGCGCCGGGGTCGGAGGGGTCGCGGCGTCACTCCCGCCAGCGCCGGAGCTGGAACTCCGTGTAACCGCCGTAGGCGAACTCGAGGGCGCCGATCCACCAGTTCCATCGCTCGGCCGGCGACCCCTCGGGCGCGTCGGCCAGCTGGACGACGACGTGCTCCGGCGTGAGTTCGACGTCGGCGTCGGCCTCGTAGCGGCCGCTGTCGGCCAGGTCGCGGGCGTTGCGGGCGACGGCCCGGCGCTCGGCGTCGTCGCCGCCGAAGGTCTCCAGCCCCGCCGCCAGCGCCGCGGTGTCGAACTCGTCGAGCGCGTCCGCGTCAGTCACCGCCGATTGCTACGACCCCCGGGCTCTTCAGCCCAGTGGTCCGGCGAGCGCGACTCCAGCGACTACCAGGCGGCTGACCGGTGGGTACAAGCCCGCGGCACCGTCACGCCTGCACATGACCGACGTGGAGCCGCACGACGTCCCCGACGAGGCCGTCGCGATGCTGCAGGAGTACCTCGAGACCGAACACACCTTTCTCTCGTGGCTGGGGTTCACCGTCGATGCGTTCGAGGCCGGCCGGATGGTCGGGACGGTGCCGTTCGACGAGAAGCTGACGAACCCGACGGAGCCGCCGACGGTCCAGGGCGGCGTCGCCGCGACGCTCGTCGACGTGGTCGGCGGCATCGCGCTGCGGCCGTACCTCGACGACCCCGTCGACGGCGACGTCGCGACCATCAACCTCAACGTCAACTACCTGCGGCCGGCGGCAGGGGACCTGACGGCGACCGCCGAGGTGATTCGGGCCGGCAACACCGTCGGCGTCTCCGACGTCGAGGTGGTGAGCGAGACGCCCGACGGCGAGGAGCGGCCCGTCGCGGTCGGGCAGGGGGCCTACCGCCTGTTCAGGTCCTGAGTCGCCGGCGGCCGGCTCAGTCGGCGTCGGCCTCCAGGTTGCGGGTGATGCTCTCGAGGATCAGCTCCGTCTCCCGCGGCGAGAGGTCGGCGGTGACGTCGCCGACCTCGAGGCCGGTCTCGGTCAGTTCCTCGCCGAGGCGGGCGAACGCCTCGCTGGCCTCGAGGTCGGCGGGCTGCTTCTGGCCCTCGAGGGCCGCCTTCGTCACCGACCGGCGGACGTACTCGCGGGTCTCGCCGTCGACGCGGTCGAGGGCGGCCAGCCGCGCGACCGACCGGTGGAGCTCCGGGCCGTCGACCGGCTTCAGCAGGTAGTCGTCGAACCCCATCTCGATGATGTCGAAGTCCGGCCGGACGGCCGTCAGCATCGCCACCCGGGGGTCGTGGTCGGTCGCCCGGATGCGCTCGAGCGTCTCGCGGCCGGACGGCCCCGGCATCTTCCGGTCGAGCAGCACCGCGTCCGTCGCGGCGTCGAGCCGTTCGAGGGCCGTCTCGCCGTCGTAGGCGGTCTCCACCTCGTGGGACTCCCGGAGCGTGTCGGCGTACAGCTCCGCGAGCCGCCGTTCGTCCTCAACCACGAGCACCGAACAGGTCGTGTCAGTCATAGTTTATGTTTGTCGGTTGCCGGTCCACTCCCGGCTCTGTCGGTCGGCCTCCAGGGTCTCGGTCGTGATGTTCGAGACGTTGTCGAGGACGTCGTCCTTCGTGAGGACGCCGACGACGTCGAGGTCGTCGACCACCGGCAGGCAGTCGGCCGACGACCGCCGGAGCTGGCCGACCGACAGCAGCACCGTCCGGGTCGGCTCGACGGACGCCTCGAAGCCGCGGGCGAACGTCGACAGCGGGACCTCCGACAGCGGGTCGCCGGTCCTGTACGCCGCCGCCAGCGCCTTCCGCCGGGTGACGACCCCCGCCGGCGAGCTGTCCTCCGTGATGATGACGTGGTCGACGTCCTCCCGGAGCATCGTCCCGACGGGCTCCTCCAGCGACCGCTCCCGCGGCACCGTCTCGACGTCGGTCGTCATGATCTCTCTGACGAGCATCTACCCGCCCTCCTCGGCGGCCGGGAACACGAGCGTCACCGCCGCCCCCCGGGGGTCGGCGTCGGTCACCTCGAGGTCGCCGCCGGACAGCGACGCCACCCACTGGACCAGCCACAGGCCGATGCCGTCGGTGTGGTCGAGCTGGTCCTCGCGGCCGGCGTTGAGCACCGCAGCCGTCTCCTCGGGGATTCCCGGCCCGTTGTCGGCGACCCGGAGGGCGACCTCGCCGTCCCCGCGGGGCCGGACCGACACCTCGAGTTCGGGGCGGTCGGTGTCGTTGTGCTCGACGGCGTTCTGCAGGACGTTCCGCACCGCGCGGTCGACCAGCGCGTTGGCGACGACCGGCGCCGACGCCGGGAGGTCCAGCGACACGTCGACGTCGGGTCGCTCGGCCCGGACCGTCGAGACCTGCGCGCGGACCCGCTCGACGAGGTCGACCACCTTGTTGACGTTGCGCTCGTCCTCGAAGATCTCCTGCATCCGCTTGACGTCGCGGCTCAGCGAGACGGTCTCGCGGGCCGTCCGCTCGATGGCGGCGATCCGCTCGGCGACGGCGTCGTCGTCGGTCATCCGCCCGGCGAGCCGAGCCGCCAGCAGCACCTCGTTCATGTTGTTCCGGAGATCGTGTCGCAGCACCCGCTGCAGGACGGTCAGCTGCTGCTGGCGGTGGTGTCGCTCGGTGACGTCGGCCGCGACGGCGACGAACCGCGAGGGGTCGCCGCCTTCCGGCACCGGCGAGACCGTCTTGTCGACGATGTAGCGGCGGCCGTTGCGGTCCCGCTCGACGACCTCGCCCTCCCAGCGGTCGCCGCCGTTCACCGTCTCCCACAGCTCGCGGTAGAACGACCGCGAGTGGACGTCGGACCGCAGTAGGCTCGGCGTCTCGCCGACGGCCTCCTCGGCGTCGTAGCCGGTCTGGCGCTCGAACTCCGGGTTGACGTACTCGATGGTCCCCTCGGCGTCCGTCCAGTAGATGGCGTGGCCGGCGTTCTCGACGGCCTTCCGGAAGGTCCGCAGCTCCCGCTCGCGGGCCTTCCGCTCGGTGATGTCGCGGGCGACGCCGACGATGCGGGTGAGCTCGCCGTCTTCGTAGACGCCGGCGGCCTCGTCGTGGACCCACCGCACCTCGCCGTCCGGCCGGACGACCCGGTAAGTTTCCTCGTAGGCGTCGGGGTCCTCCGCCTGTGCGGCGATGGCCGCCTCGACCCGCTCGTGGTCGTCCGGGTGGACCGCATCGACGAACGACTGGGGGTGGTCCCGCAGAGACTCCGGCGAGCGGCCCCAGACGTCCCCGTAGGAGTCGCTGATGAAGTCCATCGACTCCTTTTCCGGCGTCGTCATCCAGACGACGTCGGTGACGTTCTGCCGGAGCTGTTCGAGCTGTTCGATGCGGCGCCGCCGGTCGGTGACGTCGACGTAGGTGCCGAGCCCCTCGCGGGTGCCGTCGGCGCCGACGACGGACTCGGAGCTGAACAGGAACGTCCGGCGCTCGCCGTCGGCCGTCAGCCGGGTCACCTCTCGCTCGACGCGCTCGCCGTCGCTGGCGCGGGCGTTGATGCCGGCGGCCGCCGTGTCGTCGTCCGGGACGATGTAATCGTCGAGCGGCTCCTCGACCAGCTCCGACTCCTCGTAGCCGAAGACGGACTCGAAGGCCCCGTTGACCCGCAGGACCACCGGCTCGCCGTCCTCGAACCGGACGTGGACGGACGGGTGCGGCGCGGCGTCGAAGACGGCCGCAAAGCGGTCCCGCCCGCGGCCGGACGCCGCGTCCCGCCCATCGTCGGCCGCGGCGCCGGACAGAACGTTCTCGAGCCGCCGCGCCAGCAGCGTCGAGGCCTCGGCGTCCGGCCGCCGGACGAAGACGTCCGTCGCGCCGGCGTCGACCGCCGCCGCGGCCGCC
>JAHENN010000297.1 GCA_018609665.1 Haloarculaceae archaeon
TACAACATGGAGGAGCTGAAGAACGTCCCCTGGTACAAGGACATCGACCCGCTCGCCTCGCGGGAGCCGGACCGGGGCGGCTGGATCGGCGAGGGCGAGGGCGAGGTCGACTACCAGTGAGCCTCCGGCGGGCGTAGCCCCGGCCCGGGCCGAACGGAGCGGGACGTCGGCGTCCCGGTTCGTTGCCGACCCGCCGGACGGCCGCCGAACCGGGCATCGTCCGTTCCGTGCGCCGTTTCTCGCGAGCTGCCACCGCAACCCGGGACCACCGCACGGGACGGTGCGCCCCGGCGACGCTCCGTCTGCGGGCGTTACTCGGCCTCGACCCGGAGCCGGAGGGTCTCGTCCGCACTGACCTCGTAGCGCACCCGGGCGTCCTGCTGGTTCGTGCCGCGGCGTCGCCACAGAAGGTCGCCGCCCTCGACGGAGAGGTCGCTGCCGGTCTCCAGCGAGACCAGAACGCTACCGTCGACGGCCACATTCAGGCCGTTTTCGATTTCGAACTCGACGTGCTCCGGACCCGCGTCGAGCCGTCGGCTGTTCAGGAAGTACGACGGGTGCGAGAACATGCCGAACTGGCCGAGGCTCGAGAACCAGTTGTCCGGCTCCTTCGGGTGGGTACCGAGGAACTCCTCGCTGGCGGGGTAGCCGAGCGTCTCCGGGTCGAGCCGGTCGGCTCCGAGCTCGAGGTCGAAGATCCGCCAGCCCCAGTACTCGCCCGTCGGCAGCGAGGCCGACGTGGTCGTCGTGTCGACGAACAGCGTCCCGTCGCCGTTCGAGAGGATCCCGCCCAGTTCGGCCTGTGAGAAGTCGTCGGTCCGTGTCGTTCCGTCGGGGGCGACGTAGTGGAGCTTCGACCGGTCGCGGCCGAAGTGCCCGGGCGTCTGGGCGATGCTCCCGTCGTCGTGATACCGGCAGACCTGGTCGGCGTGGGAGTGGCCGTTGAGAAACAGCGGCACGCCGAACTCGTTCATCAGGTCGCGGAGTTCGAGACGGCCGTCGCCGGCCCACGCCCGGCCGCCGAAGGCGGGTGATTTGACTGGTCGTTCGGTGCCGAGTCGATCCGAGACCCGACCGAGGAGCCGGTTCGCCCGCCCGGAGGCCCGCTGTGCCTCGTCCTCCGGCGTCGGGTCCCACGCCGGGTTGTGGTGTGCGAGCGTGACGACCGTCCCCTCGTCGGTGCCGACGGGGACCCGCTCGCGCCAGGCCTCGAGCTGCCGCCGGGCCCACGCGAGCTGGTCGCGGCGTATCTGTCCGCCCCACGTCGGCGCGGCTCCCTGCGGGGCGAGACGGTCCTCCGTCGGCCAGTCGTAGGTGTCGAGCGCGAGGAGATGCAGGTCGGGACGGACTCGATACTGTAGTGGAGTGGGCCGAAGGTCTGCTCGTAGATGACCTTCCCGTCGATGCCGGCTCCCGGCTGGACGTAGCCGTCGTGGTTCCCGATACACGTGTACACCGGCGCGTCGATGGCGTTGACGATCCGGTAGGCGTCCTCGTACTCCTGGTAGTAGGCGCCCTGTCCGAACGCCAGGTCGCCGGGACAGAGCACGATGTCGGGGTCCTGTGCGTTGAGTTCGACGACGACCTTCCTGAACGGTCCCCAGCGGTCCTCGACACCGGTGCCGACGATCTCGGTCGTCCGGAAGAGGAACGGCTCCGGGTCCCGCTCGTCGACGGTCTCCTCGAGACCGGTCGAGACGCCGCGGAAGTCGCCGGTCTGGGGGTCGGCGACGACGAAGACAGACGGCTCGTCGGGGAACGATTCGCGGACGCTGACGGCCCGCGGCTGGTGGTCCTCGCCGTCGTCGGTCCGGACGTGGAGGTCGTACATCCCGGGCTCGAAGCGCCGGAAGGCGTCCAGGTCGGGGACGGCGAACCGGGCCGTCGTGTACGACTCGAGCGGCCAGAGGTCGCTGTCTTCGGCCGTGACCGACTCGACCGCGAGCGGAATCGACGGCGTGACGCTCCCGAAGGAGGCCTCCAGAGAGGCCGACCGCACCTCGTCCGCGGTCACCTCGACCCGGATCGTCTCGCCCGGTTCGCGGATCTGTGGCACCGCCGACAGCGGGTACCGGATGTCGCGGATCTTCGGCTGGTACGGAGCGCCGGCCCCGTCGTCGGCGGCCGCGGCGTCGGACCCCGATACAATCGGCACGGCGGCCGCCCCGCCGGCCACCGTTTTCAGCACGCTGCGCCGTCGAAGGCTGTCTCGTTCCGTCACATCGATGCAGCCGAAGAGACGTGAAATGAGCTTTCTGACAAAACCATCAAATAATTGATATATACGGGAACTGTCGTCCGGGGTCGGCAATATACGGGTACGTACCGTGGGAGCGCAGTCGATGACTCTATCATCGGCCCGGACCGACGCCGCGCGGCCCCGGCGGTCGCTCGACGCCCGTTCTGCCGACTCGTCGACGGCGGCGGTCACCGTCGTCGCCGCGGTGTTCGCCGGTGCGTCGCCGGGAGTCCGGGACCGTCGGTGAACTCACGCCGGGAGTGCCGCAGAAAACACTGCCATCTCGACACCCGACCGGTGGAGTGCGGCAGATGTTCGGGCGGGACGCACCGGAAGTGCTCGCACCGCCGGGGTCGTGTCCCGTCGGACGTGCTGGCCCTCTGGCTCGGGGTTTCGGCCGCGCCGGCACTCGAGGCTTGCACTGCATCGGCGGGCCTCGAGCGGGACAGTAGTGCGTGCGAAGCCTCCGACCCGGCCGACGTACCGAGTGGTCACGTCGTCTGACGGCGAGATCGGTTCCGATACCCCGGTGACGAACGCGGATTCCTCGGTCGGTCGAGCGGGCTTCCCGACCCTCGAGTCGACGGCCGAAGACGCCGCCAGGGTCGTGCCGCGGCCGGCGGCGGCATCGTGGTCACAGGACGTCACACAGTTCGGACAGCGAGTCGACCTCGTAGGTCGGGGTGCTCGCCATCGTGGCGTCGGCGTTGTGGTCGCGCCGCACGAGCGCGGCGTCGATGCCCGCACGGTCGGCGGCCAGCAGGTCCGTCTCGCGGTCGCCGACGTACACGCCGTCGTCGGCACCGAGGGCGTCGAGTGCCCTCGACAGGTAGTGCGGGGACGGTTTGCGGCGACGGTATCCCTGGAGTCCCGGCGTCCGCCCCCGGACGACCGAGAACGCGTCGAGGCCGTGGTGTTCGACGACGGCGGTCACCGCCCGGTGGTAGTTGTTGCTGACGACGCCGAGCCGATACCGGTCGGCGAGGCGGTCGAGGGCGCCGACGTTGTCGTGGAGGCCTCGAACCTCGGCGCGGAGTCGGTCGGCGGTCCGCCGTGCGGAGTACGTCTCGCGGACGGCGTAGAACGTGACGGGATCGACGCCGACCGTCCGACAGGCGTCGGCGAACCGCTTGCCGTAGGCGTAGTCGGCCAGTGCGTCCCGGCGGGCCTCGTCGACCGCGAGTCCGTACTCTGCGAGGGCGTCGTCTAGCGCCCGTTCGTGGACGACCGGGTCGCTCGACCGCCCCCGGACGAGGACGCCGTCCATGTCGAACAGCACGACGCCGTCGGCGTCGGCCGCCGTCACCGCACCACCGCCCGCGTCCGCGCGGAGACGACCTCGCTGACGACGACGACGCCGAGGATGGCGAGCAGTATCATCGCGACGGACTCCCAGGCGAAGGCGTTGACCCCGCGGAACAGCTGGACGCCGATTCCGCCGGCGCCGACGAATCCCAGTACCGTCGAGTCCCGGACGTTGATGTCCCACCGGTACACCGAGAGCCCGACCAGCGCGGGTTTTATTTGCGGGACGACGCCGTACAGCAGCGTCTGGACCGGCGAGGCGCCCGCCGCGCGGACCGCGTCGACCTGTCCGGGGTCGATCTCCTCGATCTCCTCGCCGAGCAGCTTCCCGAGGAAGCCGACCGACCGGAAGGCGATGGCGACGGTCCCCGCCAGCGGACCGGAGCCGAAGATCACCACAAAGAACAGCGCCCAGATGATGGTGTTCACCGACCGGCTGACGGTCACGATCACCTTCCCGAGCCAGTACGTGGCGGCGTTGGGCGTCGTGTTCTTGGCGGCCAGCAGCGCGACGGGAACCGCGAGCACGAGCGCGCCGGCGGTTCCGAGCACGGCGATGTGAATCGTCTCGATCAGCGGTCCGACGATTTCGCCGGTGTAGGCGACGTCCGGCGGATACATCCGTGTGAGCAGGTCGTTGATCTCCCGCGGAACGGTGGCGGCGTCGACCCCGCCCATCTCGAGGAACTCCCAGGAGGCGACCACGACGACCGCGCTCACGAGCAGGGCCAGGAACCGCCCGACCCGGCGACGGCGGTCGAAGCGCCGCCACGTCGCGTCGGCTTCGGTCACTGGTACCTCCGGCGGACGAGCGCGCTGACGCCCTCGGCGACGAGCACGACCGCGATGATCGCGAGCAGGATCGCCGAGACGTAGCCGTAGTCGTAGCGGTTGAACGCGGTGAGCAGCACCGAGCCGATGCCGCCGGCGCCGACGATGCCGACGATGGTCGAGGTCCGGATGTTGATGTCCCACCGGTACACCGACAGCCCCGCAAATCGCGGGATGACCTGCGGGACGACCCCGTACAGCAGCGTCTGTGCCGGCGAGGCGCCCGTCGCGCGGACCGCGGCGACGCTTCCCATGTCGATGTCCTCGATGTCCTCGGCGAACAGCTTCGAGAAGAACCCGACCGTCTTGAACGTGATCGTGATGATTCCGGCCAGCGGGCCGAGGCCGACCGCCTTCACCACGATGATGGCGACGATGATGGCGTTGAATGCCCGCGAGACGGAGATGAACCCCCGGCCGAGGTAGTACAGCGGCCGCGGCGAGACGTTCTCGGCGGCCATGAACGCGATCGGCAGGCTGAGGGCGATGCCGGTGACCGTCGACACCATCGCCATGGCGATGCTCTCGAGCATCTTGTCGACGATCCGGGCCGTCTGCCGGGGCGTCGCCTCGGGCGGGACGAAATCGCCCAGCAGCGCCACCCCGCTCGCGAGCCCGTCGAGGAACCGCGAGAGCGACACGCCGAGTCCGACCGTCGACCAGATGAAGAAGCCGACGACGAGCGCGTACACGCCCCACTTGATCTCCCGGCGCCCGAAGACCGTCGGCCGCTGCCAGGTTCGTTTGCCGGTCGCCACGTCAGGTTCCTCCGGGTACCGACGGGTCGAGTCCGTCGCGTGCGGTGTCACCGTCCGACCGCGGAACCTGCGGCGTCTCGTCCGGGTCGGCGCCGCGGTAGACCGTGTCGAGTCCGGACTCGTCGAGGTCGGCCGGCGTCCCCTCGAAGACGAGTTCGCCGTCGTGAAGGCCGACGACCCGGTCGGCGTGGTTCAGCGCGAGGTCGACCTCGTGGATGTTGATGAGGACGGGAATCCCGCGGTCGGCGGCGATGTCGGTCAGCAGCGTCATCACCGTCTCGGACGTCTCCGGGTCAAGGCTGGAGGTCGGTTCGTCGACCAGCAGGATCTTCGGCTGCTGGATGACGGCGCGGGCGATGCCGACGCGCTGGCGCTGGCCGCCCGACAGCTCGTCCACGCGTTTGTTCTCCATTCCGCCGAGGCCGACGCGGTCGAGTATCTCGTAGGCGCGCTCGACGTCATCGGCCGGGAACTGCCGCCGGAACGCCTGCCAGTTCGAGACGTAGCCGAGCCGCCCGGTCAGGACGTTCTCCATCACGGTGAGCCGCTCAACGAGATTGTACTCCTGAAATATCATCCCGATGTCCCGCCGGACCGACCGGAGTTCGTCGCCCTCGAGGGCGGTCAGTTCCGTTCCGTCCAGCCGGATTTTCCCGTCGGTCGGGTCGGTCAGCCGGTTAATACACCTGATGAAGGTGCTCTTGCCGGCGCCGCTGGGGCCGATCATCGCCACAGTTTCGTTTCCCTCGACCGAGAGGCTGACCCCCTTCAGGGCCTCGTCGCCGGTCGCGTAGGTCTTCCGGAGGTTCTCGACCTCGAGCATCACTCGCTCAGTGCGCCCTCCTCGTACTCGACGTCGTTGTACCGCTGGATGACCATGATGTCCGACCAGTGGCGTTTGTACTCGATCGGGAGGAACTCCGTGTAGTCGGTGCGCTCGGCGTAGGCGGTGCCGCTGAAGTCGGTCTCGAGCCACGCCCGCTTGACGCCTTCGACGATGTCGGGGTGGAGGTTGTACCGATAGGTGATCGGGCCGTTGGGGAACGGATTCGACGCCCAGACCACCTTGAAATCGCCGAAGCTGAGGCTGCTGTCGCCCTCGACGGTGTCCTTGAAGCAGGTCGAGCAGATGGGGCCGGCGTCGAAGTCGCCGGCGGCGATACCACGGGTCGTCTGTGAGTGGCCACCCGAGAAGTTGACCTCGTAGTCCTCCCCGGGGGTCACGTCGAACTTCTGGTCGAACAGCGCCGACGGCGCCTGGTTGCCGGAGTTCGACGCCGGCTCGGAGTGGGCCATCTTCACCTCGTCGCGCGCGAAGTCCTCGACGCTCTGGATGTCGCCCGCGTCGGCGCGGGTCGTGGCGAACAGCCGGTAGCCGAACGCCCCGTCGCTGGCGATGCCGACCGCGAACGGGACGGCACCCGCGAGGTTCACGGCGAACGTCGTCGTCCCCGTCGAGAAGTTCGCGATGTGCGCCCGTTCCGAGCGCATCGCCTCGACGGAGGCCGCGTAGTTCTGGACCCGGCTGTACTCGACGTCCTTGCCGGTCTCCTCGCGGATGCGCTCGAACACGGCCTCGAAGTCCTCCTCGTACCGACCCTCGACGTCCTCGGCGGGACTCTCGGTGAACACCAGCGTGTCGGGGTCGAGCCACTCGCTCTCGTCGTCGGGGCGCTCCCGGACCGGCTCGCCGTGGGGTACCTCCTCGACGTCGCTGTTGCCCATCCGCTCGAGGTCGGCCTTCTGCCCGCGCTCGTACCCGGCGTCGATCAGCGGCGTCGCCAGGTAGTTGTTCTCCTCCCAGCCCGGGTCGGAAAAGTCGAAGGAGTCGCCGTCCGCGAGCATGGGGTCGCTGGACCCGCCGGACCCACCCGAACTGTCGTTCGTGCCGCCCCCGACACAACCGGCAGCGCCGACCGCGAACGCTCCCGTCGCCGCCTCGAGAGCGCGCCGCCGCGTGATGTTGTCTTCCGACATCACCTGTGTCCGGACCCGACAGAGGCAAAAGTGGTTGTAATTCCTATATATAGCCCACATTCCCGCCGGGACGGCTATGATGGCTATATACCGGAACGTTCGGGACGGTTTGCAGTCCCCACACACGGCGTCGGTCGCACCCGGTCGAGAGGGGTATATATACGTCATAGCGACGTTTTTTTGACCGACGGTCGGGGCGAACGCATGGACGATATCAACCGCCGCACGCTCCTCAGGGCCTCGGCGGCCGCGACGGGAGGTGCGCTGGTCGCGAGTTCCGCGGGCGCAGACGAGACGCGGACGGGTCGCAGCAACCGATTCCGGACGCCCCGCGGCGCGGTCGCGGAGGTCGCTCACCGGGGGTTCGCCGGCCGGTATCCGGAGAACACCCTCGCGGCGGTCCAGGAGGCCGCCCGGGCCGGCGCCGACATGATCGAAATCGACGTGCTGCCGTGCCGGGACGGGACCGTCGTCGTGTTCCACGACGAGACCCTCGGCGACAAGACCGACGAGGAGGGCGCCGTGGTCGCGACCGACTGTGAAACCGTCACCAGCGCGGAGGTGCTCCGGAGCGGACAGACGATTCCCACGCTCCGGGAGGTGCTGGAGACGGTGCCGACGTCGACCGCACTGAACGTCGAGTTCAAAAACTCCGGGCCCGATGGGTACGTGGAGTTCGCCCGGCGGGTGTTCGCGCTGCTGGACCAGTACGACCACGAGGTCATCATCTCGTCGTTCAACGCCGACGCGATGGCCGCCTGTCGGGAGGTCGACCCCACGGTCCCCATCGCATACCTCTTCGCCGACGACTCCGGGCAGGGAATGGCCGTCGCCCGGCAGTACGACTGCGAGGCGGTCCACCCGTCGAACGGCGTGGTGGACCGGGAGCTCGTCTGCACCGCCCACGACGAGAGCCGGGCGGTCAACGTCTACACGCTTGACACCTGGCAGGAGGTCGAGGAGTTGCGGGCGCTGGGCGTCGACGGCGTCATCACCGACTATCGGCTCACGGGGTTCGGGAACCGCTATGACCCCTCGGTCCCGCGGTCGGCGTGTGCGAGCGGGTCGCGCCGCGACGACGGCGATGTCTTCACCGCGGGAGAGACCAACCGCGTCGATATCGCCGTGACCGCGCCCGAACGGTCGACCGTCCGGGACGCGATCCCGGACACCTGGCGGCCGCTGACGGAGGCCGGCGACGAGGTCACCGTCGAGGAAGCCGACAATCGGACGTATCTGGTCTTCGACCGGCCGGCTTCTGCGGGCGAACGAACGACGTACACGTACTTCGTTGAGGCGCCCCGGGAGACGGGCGACTACGAGTTCGGCCCCGTCGCGGTCCGCCCGCACGGCGCGCGGGCGTTCACTCCGGTCCCCTCGACGACCGACCGCAACGCCGTCGTCGGACGAGATACCGAACTCGACTGACGCTTTCGAGTAGTGGCCGTCGATGGTCAGATCAGGGTGTGTATTGAGTGGTTCGCAGTGACGGCTATCGACTCGACATCACTGCCTCGAAAGCCCTCGCGGCGCTCGGCGGTCGATGATTCCTTTCACAAAAATACGAACGAACCACCCGCATGACACGCACCCTCGCCCGCCCGGCTGACCCGCGGCGTCTTCACTGCGACCGGACCTCGTGAAGCGTTCGGAGACACCGCTCCGACCGACGACGGACACGACCAGACGCCACGTTTTACTACGGGCGCCCGACAGTTCCCGCCCATGCAGAAGGTATCCATCGACGACCTCGACAACCACCCGCGCGTCGCCGATGTCCAGAAACACGCCGCGGACCCGCTGA
>JAHENN010000298.1 GCA_018609665.1 Haloarculaceae archaeon
GAGCGTGCCCCGGAACTGGGACGCGGCGGCCGGAGCGGTGTCGGCGTGGCGACCTTCGAGGGCGGCGGCTTCGTCGTCGACGCCGGCCACCCGACCGAGCGGTTCACGACGGCGCCGCCGGCCGACGGCGACTGGACGGTGCCGGCCGTCGTCGCCCGCCACGAACTGCCCGCGGAGTGGCGGTTCGTGCTGGTGATCCCCGAGGCGACCCCGGGCCGGAGCGGGGACGACGAGGACGAGAGCATGCGGGCGGCCGTCGAGGGCGCCGACCCGTCGGTCGCCGACGAGCTGGCGACCGTGCTGGTCCGACGGCTGCTGCCGGCGGCCGCCGAGGGACGGCTGGAGGCGTTCGGCGACGCGGTCGCGGCCTTCGGCCGGCTCAACGGCGCCTGGTACGCCGACCAGCAGGGCGGCGTCTACCGGCCGCCGGCCGGCCGGCTCATCGACGCGCTCGCCGACCGGCCGGCCGTCCGCGGCGTCGGCCAGTCGTCGTGGGGGCCGACCGTCTACGGCGTGGCCGACGCCTCGACGGCCGACCGGGCGCGTGCCGCCGCCGCCGACGCCCTGTCGGCGGCCGACGTCGAGGGGTCCGTCCGGGTCGTCGCCCCCCGCAACGAGGGCGCCCGCGTCTCCACGATTTAAGTTTCGTCGGGCAAAGAAAGGGGTATGGACCGCATCCCGTTCGGGATCCGACGGCTGGACACGACCATCGGCGGCGGCGCCCCGCCGGGCAGCGTCGTGCTCCTGTCGGGTCAGGCGGGGGCCGGCGCCCGCGAGTTCATGTACACCGCCGCGGCGATGAACGGCCTCGCGGAGGGCGGCCCGGAGCTGTTCGACCTCTACTACGGCGGGCTCGACGACCGGGCGACGACGCCCGAGGAGGTCCACTACATCTCCTTTACCGCCACGGAACGCCAGCTCGAACGCGAGATGACGCTGGCGATGGACGACGAGATCGTCGAGGAGAGCATCGACAACGTCGAGTTCCACGACCTCTCGCCGGAGTTCTTCCGGCTCAGCCCGGTGCCGCGGGAGTGGTACGCCGACCGGACGCACAGCGTCGCCCAGCTCGGCCAGTCACAGGACCGCAAGAGCGTCCCGGAGGCGCTCGGCGACCGGCTGACCGAACACGGCGCCGACAGCGTCGTCGTCATCGACTCCATCGCCGACCTGGTCGGCGCCCAGAGCGCCGACATCCCGTTCAGCGACATCCCGGTGCTGCTGAAGGGACTCTCGCGGGCCGCCCACGAGTGGGGCGGGCTCGTCCTCGCCCACGTCAACCGGGAGACGCTGGACGACCAGCAGCACGGCCAGCTGGTCGACGCCGCCGACGGGACGCTGCTGTTCGAGTGGGAAAGCGGCGGCTCCGCCCGGGCCCGGACGATGGTCGTTCAGCAGTTCCGCGGCGTCCTCTCCCGCATCGAGGACGAGAACATCGTCCGCTTCGAGACGGAGATCGGCGACGCCGGCTTCGACATCAGCGATGTCCGGAAGATCAGGTAGCGGCTGAACGAGGCGAATATTTAACAGTATACCGTGTATACCCGGATATAATGGCGACCGAGTCGGCCGACGAGTCGGACCCGTCCGTCTCGCTGCCGCCGTCGCTCGAGGAGTGGGTCGACGAACACGCCGCCTCGCTCGACGTCGACCGCGAGGAGCTGCTCGTCCAGGTCGTGAGCGCCTACCGCGCGGCGGCCGACCTCGACGACGACGCTGGCGCGGGCAGCGCCGCGCCGGACCCCGAGACGCTCCGCGAGGAGGTCCGGGCAGAGGTCGAGACGCAGCTCGCCGACCGTGAGGTCGACGCCGACGCCGTCGACGACCGCGTCGACGCCCTCGAGTCGGAGGTCGAGGAGAACCTCGAGTCGGTCCGCAGCCGGGTACTCCAGCTGCGGGACGCGCTCCGCAACCGGGCCGAGGCCGACCACACCCACGAGGAGTTCACCCGGCTGTCCGACCGGCTCGACGGCGTCGCCGCCGACGTCGCGGCGCTGTCCGACGACGTCTCGGCGCTGGAAAACGAACTGGACGACGCGGGAGCGAAGCTCGACACGCTGGCCCGGGTCGTCCTCGAGTTGCGGGACCGGACGGCCGACCACGGCGACGACCGGGCGCGCCAACTGGACCAGCTCCGCCGGGCGGCGAACCGCCGCGGCGTCACCAGCGCCGGCTGCGACAGCTGCGGCGAGTCGGTGTCGGTGCCGCTGCTGACCGAGCCGGCCTGCCCGCACTGCGACGCCGAACTGCGAGACCTCACCACGACCGGCCTGATATTCGATCGGACGACGCTGGTCGGCCCCGAGACGCCGTCCGGCGACGGCGGGGGCGACGATGAGTGACGACCCCGGCGGGCCGACCGACGAGGCCGACGAAGCCGACGAGGCGGAGAGCCCCTTCGCCGACGTCGGGCCGGCTGACGACGCCGACGGCGGCTCCGGCGACCACGAGCCCGACGACCCCTTCGCCGACATCGAGCCGGCCGACGAGGACGTCTGGGCGCGGCTGTCGACCGGCGACGAGCCGACCGCCGAGGACGGCGACCTCTTCGAGCGGCTGGCGGAGCCGGGGACCGACGACACCCCCGACGTCGAGCGCGACGGCGCGGACGCCGTCGTTCCGAAGTCCCGCTACTGCCAGAACTGCCGGTTCTTCTCGGATCCGCCCGACACGCGCTGTCTCAACCCCGACACCGAGATCGTCGAGGTCGTCGACAGCGAGCACTTCCAGGTCCGCAACTGCCCCGTCGTCGCCGAGCGACAGGAGGCGACCGACGTCCTCGACCTGGAGTGAGCCGCCGCGCGACACGCTTTTCGCCGCGCGGGCGCTACCGCCGCGTATGTTCTGCGACGACTGCGGCTCCATGATGCACTCCCGCGGCGGGGAGATGGTCTGTTCGTCCTGCGGGGCAAGCCGGTCGAAGGATGCCGACGAGGGCGAGGAGCTCGTCACCACCGAATCACAGACCGACGACGACGTCATCGAGTCGTCGCCGGACGCCGACTTCGAGGGCAAGCCGACCGCCGACGACGTCACCTGCGACGACTGCGGCCACGGCGAGGCGTGGTACACGATCAAACAGACCGCCTCCGCCGACGAGCCGCCGACGCGGTTCTTCAAGTGCAAGGAGTGCGGCAACCGCTGGCGCGGCTACAGCTGAGACGGGAGGCGACACGTGACGGTCCGCCCGGCGTCGCGCCGGCCGTCTCGGGCGGGCGGTCGAACCGGGCATGCGCTCGGCCGGGGCGGGTGGCCGTCTACAGTTCCTTCTGCATCTCCACCACGCGCCCGCTGACGCCGGGGTCCTCTCGGCTGGAGAACTCGTGGTCGCGCTCGGCGACCCGGTCGTAGCCGTGAGCCTCGTAGAACGGAACCGCGGGCAGAGACGCCGAGAGGGCGAGGACCGCGATACCCCGTTTTCTGGCAATCCGCTCCAGCTCCGCGTATATCTCCGTTCCCACGCCCTGGCGGGCGACCGACGGGAGCACGTAGACGGCGGTGACCTCCCCGCCGGCCTCGGCCTCGTAGCCGTCTGGAGACTCGCAACTCAGGGAGCCGAATCCCACCACGACGCCGTCCAGCTCGGCGACGACGTACTCCACCGCGTCGGACTCGATTCCGGCCGTGTAATCGGCGGTCCCGCACCCGCTGGCCCACGCCTCGACCTGTCGTCGACCGTATTTCTCCGGTCCGATCCCGACGATCGACGCGTAGTGGACGGTCCGAACTGCCTCGGCGTCCGCGGAGGTCGCGTGACGAACCCTCATCACGATACCGGGACGGGCGCGCGGGCAATAATTCGGCGATTTCCCGGAGCGCGACTGCCGACCAGCGGGTCCCTGCGCCGACCAGCCGCGGGACGGAACCGGTCCGACCCGTCCCACAATACCCCCAGCACGGGACAGGAACTTAGTGGGAGACACACACGGGTGAAACCGTGCCGGCGAAGGCGACCGGGCGGGCGACGGACCCCGAGGTGATCGACCGCTCCGAGGGGGGCGTCGGCTGGATCGCCCACCCCGGGGAGACGATGGAGCGGGCCAGCCACGCCCTCGCGACGCCGGAGGGGGTGTGGCTCGTCGACCCCGTGGACGCCGAGGGGGTCGAGGACCTCGTGGCCGACTACGGCGAGGTGGCCGGCGTCGTGGTCCTGTCGAACCACCACGCCCGCGACGCGGACGTCTTCGCCGGGCGGTACGACGTGGCGGTGACGCTGCCGGCGCCGATGACCGGCGTCGCCGGCGGGCTGTCGGCGCCGGTCGAGCGGCTCGCGGTCGGCGATTCGGTCGGCGGCTACGAGCTGCTGGAGGTGGCCCACGGCGGCGACGTCTGGCAGGAGTACGCTCTCCACGACGGCGAGACGCTGGTCGTCCCGGAGTCGGTGGGCGGCGCCGACTACCAGCGCGTCGGCGACGAGCGACTGGGCGTGATGCTGCTGCGGCGGGCGACGCCGCCGCGGGAGAGTCTCGGCGGCCTCGCCCCGGAGCGGGTCCGGTGCGGCCACGGCCCCGGCATCGGCGACGACGCCGCCGCGGCGCTGGCGGACGCCCTCGACGCCGACGACTACCTGGAGGAGCTCGAA
>JAHENN010000299.1 GCA_018609665.1 Haloarculaceae archaeon
ACGAGACGCCCGCCGAACTGCTCCGGTTCGAACTGGAGCCCGGGCGGGAGATTCGGGCGACGAAGGCGCACTCGTTCGTGACACGGCGGGAGAACGAGGTCGTTCCCGTGGAGGGAGACGATCTATCCACAGGCGACTGGCTTCCGGTCGTCGGTGACCTCTCCGTCGAATCGGGAAGTGAGTCGCTCGATCTCCGTGAGTACCTTCCGACAAATGAGTACTGGTATACCTCCACACTCACAGACGGGGGTACTGCGGCGGCAAATCAGCAGTTCCCAGCTGGCTCTGAACAGATCGAGAACAAGCGTTCGGCGCTTGCGGAGGGAACTATCGACGAGCACGCCGTCTACCCGCGACAGGGGACGGTTGGGCTTCCCGAACAGTTCCCGCTGGATGCCGAGACCGGCTTCTTCATCGGTGCGTGGCTGGCGGAAGGACACGCTGCCGAACACTACGTATCGGTGTCGAACACCGACGCCGAGTTCCAGTCGAAAGTCCGATCGTTCGCAGATCGATTCGACCTTTCGTTCAGTGAGTACGCGGAAGACGGCGAGTACGGGAGCAGCCACGACATCCGAGTGAATGGGACGGTTCTCGCGGACTTCTTCCGGAAGTCGTGTACAGACGGCAGCAACAAAGTAGTGCCTGGATTCGCGTTTGGAGCGAATCAGAAGTTCGTCACGGCACTGCTCCGAGGGTACTTCAGCGGGGATGGAAACGTTTCGCAGAACGCCGTCCGATCGAGTTCGACCAGCTACCGGCTGACAGCTGGGATCGCGCTGCTACTCAGCCGGATCGGCATCCACACCACGATGTCGGAGCAGGACGAGTCGCGGACGCTTCGAGTCCCGACGAAACACGTTCCACGCTTCGCTGCTCGCGTCGGGATGGTCGGAGAACGCGGGGACGCACTGTCGTCGCTCGCAGAGGCGACGGACCCCGACGGCCCGGATATGACGGACCAGATTCCGAACTTCGGCCAGGCACTTCGGGAGATGGCGCGTGACGCTGGCATCCCCAGTCGTCAGGTGAACGCTGCGTCGAAGCGACAGCGCGTCGGTCGAAACCGCCTCGCGCAGTTGGTCGCGGAAGCGGAAGACGCAGGAGTGGACTCCGAGCACCTCGATACACTCCGTCGTGCAGTCGCGGGCGACGTAGTCTGGGACCGCATCGAGTCGGTCGAGACGGTCGAAAGCGACCACGAGTACGTCTACGACCTCTCCGTGGAGGGACTGGAGACGTTCACCACCGCCGAGGGGGTCGTGACGCACAACACGATGAACACCTTCCACTACGCGGGCGTCGCCGAAATCGACGTCACGCAGGGGCTGCCGCGGCTCATCGAGCTGGTGGACGCCCGGAAGACGCCCGACACGCCGATGATGACGGTCCACCTCGAGGGCGAGTACGCCACCGACCGCGAGCGGGCCCACGAGGTGGTGTGGCAGATCGAGGCCACGCGCATCCTCGCCTTGGGCGACGTCTCGACGAACGTCGCGGACATGCTCGTCCGCATCGACCTCAACGAGGAGACGCTGCGGGAGCGGTGGCCGACCGTCGACAGCCTCGACGACGTGGCCGGCGAGATCGCCGGTACCATCGAGTCGGCGCTCGGCGTCGACGCCGTCCGGCCGGAGGAGACCGTCATCGAGTTCGGCCCCGACAAGCCGTCGTACCGGCGGCTGCTCCAGCTCGTCGAGGAGCTGCGGGAGGTCGTCTTCAAGGGCATCGACGAGATCAGCCGGGTCGTCATCCGGAAGGAAGACGTCGGCGACCGCGAGGAGTTCGTCCTCTACACCGAGGGGTCGTCGTTCGGCGACGTCCTCGACATCGAGGGCGTCGACGCCTCCCGGACGACCTGCAACAACATCCACGAGATTCACAAGAACCTCGGCATCGAGGCGGCCCGCGAGGCCATCATCGAGGAGACGATGAACACCCTCGAGGAGCAGGGGCTGGACGACGTGAACATCCGGCACCTGATGCTCGTGGCCGACATCATGACGAACAACGGCGAGATCGAGTCCATCGGCCGGCACGGCATCTCCGGCAACAAGGACTCGGTGCTGGCGCGGGCGGCCTTCGAGGTGACGGTCAACCACCTGCTCGACGCGGCCATCCACGGCGAGGTCGACGCCCTCGACGGGGTGACGGAGAACGTCATTGTCGGCAAGCCGATCAGGCTCGGGACGGGCGACGTCGACCTCCGGATGAGCGCCACGCGCGCCGATGGCGGGTCGACGGGCGCCGGCGACGACTGAATGGCGGTCACGCTCACCGACGCGGCCAGACGGCACATCGCCGTCTTCGACGAGGAGACCGACGTGACGCCGACCGATTGCGTCGTCGACGACGAGTTCGACCGCGTGGTCTTCGTCGTCCCGCCGGGGACGATGGGCCAGGCCATCGGTCCGGGCGGCAAACACGTCAAGCGGCTCGAATCGAAGCTGGGGCGGGACGTCGAGGTCGTCGAGGGCGCCGACACCACGGAGGCGTTCGTCGCCAACGCCCTGGCGCCGGCCGCGGTGTACAACGTGACGGTGAGCGGCGACGACACCACCGTCGCCTACGCCGAGGTCGACGACGACGACCGCGGCGTCGCCATCGGCGCCGACGGCCGGAACATCGAGCTCGCGCGTCGGCTCGCCGCCCGGCACTTCGACGTCGACGAGATCGAACTGCCCTGAGGCGTGACCGGCCCGGCGGCCGCGGCTATCCGAACAGCCGCCTGACGGCGGCCGCCAGACGGGCCAGAGGCGACGGCCGCCGGCGCTCGTGGTGGTCGTCGATGTCCTCGAGGACCTCCCCGAGACGCGGGTCGACGCTGCCGAGGTCGGCGTCGGAGCCCTCGCTCCGCAGCGGGGCCTCGCGGACGAGGATACCCCCGCAGGCACGACACCGGAAGTAGCGGTTGGCGCCGCCGTCGCTGGCCAACTGCCGGAGGTCGTCGTGTGCGCAGTCGGCGTCGTCGCCGGCCCGGACGAGGAACGTCTTCGGACCGTCGGCTGATGTGGGTGAGATACGTGAGAGTGCGGCACACGGCAACTAAAATTCCTCGTCGGGGCGTGACGCCGCTCGGCCGCGAGTGGGGCCCAGGCGCCGCGGCGTGACCGAAAGAAGACGCTTAAGTAGCTCCGCCGGGAATCAAGGTGTACTATGGCGAACGGCAAGTACGCCGCGCGCAAGCTGAAGAAGGACCGCCAGAAACACCGGTGGTCCGACTCGGACTACGCGCGCCGTGCCCGCGGACTCGGCGAGAAGTCCGACCCCCTCGAGGGTGCCCCGCAGGGTCGGGGCATCGTCCTCGAGAAGGTCGGCATCGAGGCAAAGCAGCCCAACTCGGCCATCCGGAAGTGCGTCCGGGTGCAGCTCATCAAGAACGGCAAGCAGGTCACCGCCTTCTGCCCCGGCGACGGTGCCATCTCGTTCATCGACGAACACGACGAGGTCACCATCGCCGGCATCGGCGGCGCCAAGGGCCGCGCGATGGGCGACCTCTCGGGCGTGAACTACAAGGTCGAGAAGGTCAACGGCGTCTCGCTGATCGAACTCGTCCGCGGGAACGCGGAGAAGCCGGTCAGATGAGTTCGGAAGCACCCGAGCCGGACGCGCCGGCCTCGACGGACGACGAGCGCGTCTCCGCGAAGCTGTTCGGCGAGTACGAGGTCGACGGCATCGAGTACGGCGACCCCTCGACCCAGCGGTACATCACGGTCACGCCCATCGCCCACACGATGGGCCGCCACACCGACAAGCAGTTCAAGAAGTCGGAGCTGTCGGTCGTCGAGCGGCTCATCAACCGGCTGATGCAGACCGACGAGAACACCGGCAAGAAACAGCAGGCCACCCGCATCGTCCGGGAGGCGTTCGATATCGTCCACGAGCGGACCGAACAGAACCCGGTGCAGGTGCTCGTGACGGCCGTCGAGAACGCCGGCCCCCGCGAGGAGACCGTCCGGCTGAAGTACGGCGGCATCTCCGTCCCGAAGGCCGTCGACGTCGCCCCCCAGCGGCGGGTCGACCAGGCGCTGAAGTACATCGCCCAGGGAACGTACAACGCCTCGTTCAAGTCGGCTACGCCGGCCGAGGAGGCGCTGGCGAACCAGCTCGTCGGCGCCGCCAACTACGACCTGCAGGTCTACCCCGTCAGCCAGAAGGAAGAACAGGAACGCGTCGCGGCAGCCGCCCGCTGACGTCGCCGTTCGCGTCTCTCCTTCCGGTTCTCGCTGTCCCGTCGCAGCCGGTGGCGAATCGGCTCAGTCGGATCAGCCCGCCACGGCGTCGACGACGACGCGCCGCTTCCTGACGGCCTCGTAGGCGGTCCAGACGAGCCCGACGACGACCGCCAGCAGGACGGCCGCGAAGTCCCAGTCGGACATCCAGACGGGGTAAATCCACGGCGCGACGTGGGACCACCGCTGTGCGGCCGCCGCGACGTCGTCCTGCAGCGGCGTCCCGGCCGCCAGCGCCGAGGTCCGCTCGGCGACGGTCGTGCTCTCGCCGGTGCCGGGTTCGAGGCCGGCGCTGCCGGTGACGTCGTACGAACCGGAGACGTTCACGTCCCGCATCGTCGGGCCGGACGACTCCGCTGCGCCGCGCTCGGCGTCGTAGGGGCCCCAGCCGACGTAGTACTCCCAGACGATCTCCCCCTGCGGCGTCACCTCGACGACGCGGTGGTTCAGCGAGTCCGTCACCAGCGTGTTGCCGTTCGGCAGCCGGTCGGCGTCCCGCGGCCAGTTGAACTGGTCGGGGCCGCCGAGCTCCCAGACGAGTTCCCACTCGCAGTCGGCCGGCGGCGTCCCCGCGCCGAGCCGGGGGTCGGCGTCGCCGCAGTCCCGCTCGTACTCGACGACGCGGTCGTTCTCGCTGTCGGCGACCAGCATCGTCGGCGTCCCGTCGTCGCTCTCGAGGTAGTCTGGGTTGTGCTGCTCGTTGAGCGTCGCGTGGTCGCCGTCCTCGCCGAGCCGGAGTTCGATTTCCTTGGTGGTGCGGTTGATCACGATAACCTGGTCGAAGTTCCGCGGCGACAGCAGCAGGTGGTCCTCGCCGACCGGGTCGACGTCGTTGACGTGGGTCCAGTCGTCGTCGTAGCCGCCGTCGGTGTCGGCGGGGTAGTGGTTCCGGAACACCCACTCCCAGGTTATCTCGCCCCGCGTGCGGTTGTAGACGACGACGCGGTCGTCGCTGACGCCCGCCTCCTCGTCGTAGTTGCGCATGTTGGCGATGGCGATTTCCTCGTCGTTCAGGTACGCCACGTCGTGGGTGTCGACCATCTCGGGGAACCGCTCGCCCCAGACGCGCTCGCCGGTCTCGGGGTCGTACTCGTGGACGAACGTCTCGCCGGGGAAGGTGTTGACGACGAGCAGGTTGCCGTTCGGCAGCGGGTCGACGTCGTAGAACCACCACGCCTGGTCGCCGGTCTCGACGGGCCAGTCGGCCTCCGTGCCGTTGAGCGTCCACTCGGTCTGGGCGCGGCCGTCGACGCCGACCAGCCCCGATGGCTTCTTTTCGCTGCCCTCGCCCTCGAAGTGGAAGCCCTGGATGCTGACGACGGTTTCGTCGTCGGCGACCGACTCGAGGGTACCGCGCTGGTGGGTCGTCTCCTCGTAGGTGGCGTAGGAGGCCGCCGCCGGCGCCAGCAGCGCCAGGACCACGGCGACGACCGCCACCCGGGCGAGCAGGAGACGGGAGACGTCGCCGTCGGCGAGAGCGGAGAGGGGGTCCCGCGGGGACATCTATCGGGTGCTCGGGCAGGAGTGATAAGTACCTTTTAGTCGAGGCAGCCGTCGGAGCCGCCCGCCGCCGGCTCCCCGGCGCCGTTCGGGCGCCGGTCGACGGTCCCCCGGAACCGTCGCTCCGTCACGGCCGTGCCGAACAGTTCGGTCTCCGTCTCGCCGACGGCCCGGTAGCCGTGGGACCGGTAGAACGGCGGCGCGACGTCGTTGCCGGCGAGCACCCGGAAGCGGACCGACGGCCGCCCGCGGTCGCGACACCAGGCCTCGAACCGCCGGAGCAGGCGGCTCCCGACGCCCTCGCCCCACCGGTCGGGGTCGACGTAGATCGCCTCGAGGACGGCCCCCTCGGGGTCGTCCTCGGCCGCCGCGCCGCTGACGTAGCCGACGATTCCGTCGTCGTCGGCCACGAAGAAGGCGCCGTCGGCGACGCGGGCAGCCACCTCCTCCGGGTCGTACCACTCCGCCATCGCGGCGTCGATGACCGACTCCGGGAGGACGTCGCCGTAGGCGGCGGTCCAGCCGCGCTCGGCGACGGCACGGATGTCGTCGACGTCGCCGGCGACCGCGGGCCGGACCGTGACGTCGGCGGCCACGCGCCGTCAGTCCGCCGCCCGGCTGCCGCTCAGGGCGTACTCGCGGGTGACGTCGACCAGCGCCTTGCGGTACTCCGAGGTCCCGGGGTCGGCGCCGAGCGAGCGGAACCGCCGCTTGAACGTCGACAGCGACACCTCGGGGGCGTCGGCGGCCGCGGCGTCGGCGAGGTCGTACAGCCGGTGGCCGTCGTCGATGGCGTCGTGCCGCTCCAGCAGCGCGAGCGCGAAGGCGGCGTTGACGGCGGTTATCTCGGGGTCGGCGGCCTCCGTCCGGCGCTGCCAGCCGCCGGGCGCCGCCGGCGGCGAGTCGGCGACCGCGCTGGCCAGCGACGACTCCAGAAAGGCGACGAGCTTCTCCGTCGGGCCGATGTCCAGGGTGATGTCGTCGGCGTAGATGTCCTTCATGTGGTTGGCGATCTGATAGCAGTGTGCGAGCTTCCGCCGCTCGACGCTGCGGCCGGACAGCGCGAGGAACAGCGCCTCCTCGGTCGACTGCACGTGGGAGGGGTGTTCCTCCTCGTAGCGGGCCATGTGGGCGAACTCGTGGAGGGCGAGCTCGCGGGCCATCGCAGAACTCGCCGCCCTGCGGGAGACGAGCAGTTCGTGGCGGTCGTCGTAGTGGCCCGCCACCGTCCGGTCGTCGGGGTCCTCGCGGAACTTCACGACGACCGGTAGCTCGAGTTCGTGTTCGGTCGCGAGCAGATCACGGGCGGCCAGGAACGGCTCCGCGGGCCCACGCCCCGTCACGCGAACGTCCATGTCAGTTACTGGCAGGGGTGCTGCCCGTTTGACTCTTACGGGGTCGGAAATCGGCGCGCCCGTCCCTCACGCGCCGCGCCGCTCGACGGCCAGCGCGGCGGGCAGGTCCGGTCCACGGCGGTACGGGTCGACCTCGAAGGCCCGCAGCGTGGCGACGATACGGCCGCCGGACGCGAGCGGTCCCCGGAGGACGACCCCGCGTCCGGTGACCGCCAGGTACGGGACGTCCGCAACCGGCCGGGCGGCGAGTTCGCCGCCGGCGTGGTCGACGGCGTCGACGAGCGCCGCGACCAGCGGCTCGAGGGCGTCGTCCGCCCGGAGCGCGGCCCGGTACGGGTCGACGAGGGCTGCGCG
>JAHENN010000300.1 GCA_018609665.1 Haloarculaceae archaeon
AGCAGCAGCGCCATGTTGTTGGCGTGCAGGCCGGGGGTCAGGCCGCTGACGGCCCCGAGGGCGATGCCCCCGGCGACGAAGGCGAGCGCGAGGAGGCTGCCGGCTCCGGCCACGCTACCGGGTGGTCCCGGTATCGTACTTGAACCGTCGCCTTCCGCCGGCGACCGCCGGGCGGCGGCGCCGCTCCGCGCCGGGCGTCGAAAGAAATCGAAGGTGTGTCGTCGTCAGCCGAACAGCTCGCCGAGGCCCTCGCCGCCGTCGCCGCCGTCCTCGTCGTCGTCGTCGGCCGCCGCTTCCTCGGCTTCCTCTTCGTCGGCTTCCTCTTCCTCGTCGGCGTCGGCGTCGGTCTCCTCGGCCGCGCCGCCCGCGGCACCGCCGGCGCCGCCGGCGGGGACTGCCGCGGCCGACTCGATGGCCTCCTCGACGTCGACGTCCTCCAGCGCCGCGACGAGCGCCTTGACGCGGGACTCCTCGACGTCGGCGCCGGCCGCCTCGAGGACGCCCGTCAGGTTGTCTTCGTTGATCTCTTCGTCGGTCTCGTGCAGGATGAGTGCTGCGTATACGTATTCCATTGTGGGTCACCCGAACATGTCGCCGAGCGCGTCGCCGCCGTCGCCGCCGTCGTCGTCGGCGTCGTCGGCGTCGTCGGACTCGGACTCCGCAGGTTCTTCGTCGCTCGGTTCTTCCTCGTCGGCGTCGTCGTTGGCGTCGGCCGCGCCGGCGGCCGGGGCCTCGACGCCCCGGAGCTCCTCCGGCAGCGCCTCCTCGTCGTCGACGGCCGCCGCGAGCGCCCGTACCTGGGCGTCGGCCTTCGAGACGAGGTCGTCGGCGAGCGACGGGCTCTCGACGGCCGCCGAGAGGCCGACGGACTTGGCCTCGCCGGTGGCCTTCGACAGCAGCGTCGACGCGGTCCGGGCGGTCGGGTAGCCGGCGTTGACCGCGAGGTTCCGCGCCCCGGCGGCGGCGGACTCGACGTCCGCGCGGTAGGCCGCGACGTCGATGTCGAGCTCCTCCGGGGCGAACAGCACGCCCTCGGAGAAGACGCTCCGGAGGTCGAGTCCGACCTCCTTGGGCTCGATGCCCAGCTCGCCCAGCACGTTCGCGAGGTCGGCCGACACCTCCTCGCCGGCATCGAGGACGGTCGAGTCCTCGACGACCTTGATGGAGCCGCCCTCGATGCGGGCGTTGGCGCCGACCTGCTGGAGGTCGCCGACGAACGGCCCGGGGTCGACCCCCGTGTCACCCTCGGGGATGACGATGTCGTCGGGGGCCACCTCGCCCGCGTTGATCGGCGCGGGCGTCTTCGAGGCCTCGAGCTGCTGGTACAGCCCGAAGGGGTTGTCGTCGGTCCCGATGAGCCCCACCTGGCCGGAGACGTGGTCGGCGAGCGACGACCGCTCGCCGCCGGCCTCCTCGAGGGCCAGCTCAATGAGCGTGTTCCGCGAGATGCGCAGCGCGGCGGTGCCGTGCAGCTCCCCCCGCATGTCCTGCAGCTGCCGGCTCGGGATGCCCGTGACGTCGACGACGCCGACGGAGTCGTACCGCTCGATGAACGCCGCGAGCTCGTCGACCTCCTCGCGCTTCCACTCCGGAATCGTCTCGGTCCGGCGGTCGGCCTCGGCGCTCATGCGGGCACCTCCACGGCCGGCCCCATCGTCGTCTTCACGTACACCGCGTCGATGTTCTGCGGGCCCTTCTCGAGGTCCGTGAACAGCCGGCGCAGGATGACGTCGATGTTGTCCGAGATCTCGTCGGCGGTCATGTCCTCGGCGCCGACCCGCGTGTGGAACGTCCGGCGGTCGCGGGAGCGCACCTGGACGGTGTTCTTCATCCGCTCAACCGTCTCGACGACGTCGTCGTCCGGCTGCAGCGGCGTCGGCATCTTCCCGCGGGGACCGAGCACGGTCCCGAGATACCGGCCGATGTCCTGCATCAGGTTGGCCTCCGCGATGAAGAAGTCCGTCTCGTCTGCGAGGTCTTTCGCCGCGTCGTCGTCGTCGCCGAGGTCCTCGAGGTCCTCGTTGCCGAGCACCTCGTCCGCCACCTCTTCGGCACGGATGGCGGTCTCGCCCTCGGCGAAGACGACGATGCGCGTGTCCTGGCCCGTACCCGACGGTAGGACGATACTCTCGTCCACCCGGTTGTTGGGGTCGTCTAGGTCTAAGTCGCGCAGGTTGATCGCGAGGTCCACCGTCTCGCGGAAGTTCCGCTTGGGGGCCTCGTCAATCGCGCGAGATACTGCGTCCTCTATCGAATCTGGCATCGTTCACCTCCGTAGTTTCTGCCACGTCGGCTCCTACGGCGTGAAACAGGCGCTGCCTGTCTCGTCCGTAGCGAGGGGGATGGCGCACTTAAACGCGTCGAACCGCCGCCGTGCGGCCGTCACTCCAGGAACCGCTCCCGACGCTCCGGCGTCGGCCGCATACAGGAATCGCGGCGGCCGAAGGCGCGGTAGCGGTGGTCGGCGACGAAATCGTAGACGCGGTCGCGGAGCCGCCGCGGCGTCGCGACCAGCGGGTAGCCCAGCGAGTACGGCAGGCCCAGCCGGCGTAGCACCCGCAGCGCGGCCGTCGACTTCGTGTAGCATTCCCCGTCGACGACGAGCACGACCGTGTCGAGGTCGTCGGCCGGCAGGTCGTGCCGCTCGAGCAGCCGTCGGCCGGCCGTCGACTGCAGCGGCGCGAACCGGAACTGGCCGCCGTCGTGCTCGACGAGCCACCGGACGAGGCCGTTGCAGAGGTTGCAGACGCCGTCGAACAGCAGTACCGGTCGGCCGGCGTCGTCCATACCGGTCGTTCGGGCCGGGGCCATATCTGCATACTGGTTGCGGCCGCGAGCGCCCGCGCGAAAATCAGAAATAATATATCAACGTTTCGGACGGATTTCGCCGTGGAACGCCGCTGACAGTTATATTCCGTAGCGAGTAACGTGCCGCATGGTCGTGGAACTCGGCGTGTTCTCGGTGACGGCGGCGATAATGCTGGCCTCGACGGCCGTTTTCGTGGCGATGTACCTCGGAGACCGCTTCAAGAGCCGGACGTACCTGCTGTTGCCGGGAATCACCGGCGTCGCGGGGCTGATGTACGGCGTGATGGCGCTCAGCGCCGCCGGGACGGTCGGCAACGTGCTCACGGAGGCGCGGTACCTCGACTGGGTCATCACGACCCCGATGATCGTGGCGTACATCGGGCTGACGGCCGGCGCCGACCGCGGGCTCATCGGCCGGGCGGTCGTGGCCGACGTCGTGATGATCGCCGTCGGCTACGTCGCGTCGGTCACCTCGGGGACGACGTCGTGGGCGGCCTTCGGCGTCTCCTCGGTCGCCTTCGCGTACCTGCTGTACCTGCTGGTCACCGAGGTGGCCGCCGTCGCCGGCGACCGGCCGGCGGCCGTCCGCAGCACCTTCCAGACCATCCGGGACCTGACGGTGATCCTGTGGCTGGTCTACCCGGTGATGTGGCTCATCGGCCCGTTCGGCACCGGCACCGTACAGGCCGCCGACTACCACTTCATCATCGCGGCCGTCGACCTGGTCGCGAAGGTTGGCTTCGACGCCGTCGTCGCCGTCCGGGCGAGCAAGGTCACGACGATGTTCGGCGAGGAGGGGGGCTTCGGGACCGCATCGTAGACCAATGTCCCAGCACACCACTACCACCGACGCCGTGGACGTATCGACCCCGACCGACGAGGTAGCCGACGAGATCGCGGAGGGCGGCCTCCTGTCGTCGGTCGGCCGGAAGGTGACGCTCGCGAACCTCGCGTTCGTGCTCGTGATGGGATTCACGGTCGCGACGCGGTGGATGCGGGTCGAGTCGGGGCTGTCCGGGGCGACGCGGACGGCAGTCGGCTCGGCGCTCGCGACCACCGCCATCATCGCCGTGGTCGGGATGTTCGTCTTCTCGGTGGTCGTCGCCCGCGACGTGACCAACGAGATCGAACTGCTCGACGACCGGGCCCGGCAGCTCGGCGCCGGCGACCTCGAGGTCGACCTCCGGAGTCCCCGCAGCGACGAGGTGGGCAACATATACCGCTCGCTGGCGGCGATGCGGGACGAGCTCCGCGGGCAACTGGAGGAGCTGGAGACGGCCCGCTCGGAGGCACGAACCGCTCGCCAGCGCGCCGAGGAGCGCAGCGAGACGCTGACGGACGAGGCCGAACGCCTCCAGGCGGTGTTCCGGGACGCCGCCGACGGCGACCTGTCGGTGCGGGCCGGCGACGACGTCGACAGCGAGGTGATGTCGCCGGTCGCGGAGGCCTTCGACGAGATGGTCACCGACCTCGAGGCGACCGTCGAGGACGTCCGGTCGTTCGCGACGGCCGTCGACGACGCCATCGAGCAGGTCGAAAGCGCCGCCACGGCGGTGACCGACCGCAGCGAGCGCATCGAGCAACGCGTCGAGACCGTCACCGAGAACACCGACGAGCAGGACGCCAACATCCAGCAGGCCGCCGACGAGCTGACCGACCTCTCGGCGACCATCGAGGAGGTCGCCGCCTCCTCCGACGAGGTCGCCGAACGTTCCCAGCAGGCCGCCGAGCTCGGGACGACGGTCACCGACCGCGCCAACGAGGCCCTCGACGGCATGGAGCGGGCCCGCGAGCAGACGGCGACCACCATCGAGGAGATCGAACAGCTCGAAGCCGAGATGGCCGAGATCGGCGAGGTGGTCGACCTCATCGACGACATCGCCGAGCAGACGAACATCCTGGCGCTGAACGCCAACATCGAGGCGGCCCGCGCCGGCGGCAACGGCGGCGGCGAGGTCGGCGACGGGTTCGGCGTCGTCGCCAACGAGGTGAAGACGCTGGCCGAGGAGACCTCCGAGAAGACCGACGAGATCGAGGCGCTGATCGACAGCGTCCGGTCGTCGACCGACCAGGTCGTCGACGCCGCCCGCGAGACCGACACCATGGTCGCCGAGGGGCTGGAGTCGATCCGGACCGGCGCCGAATCCCTCGAGGAGGCCATCGAGGAGGTCGAGACCGTCAGCTCCGGCGTCCAGTCGATCAGCCGGGCCACCGACGAGCAGGCGACCTCGACGGAGACGGTCGTGACGGTCGTCGAGGAGCTCGGCACGCTGAGCGGCGAGACGGCCGCCGGCGCCGCCGACGCCGCCACCGACGTCCGCGAGCAGACCGACGCCGTCGAGGCCGTCGTCGAGGACATCGACGCCCTCGCCGAGCGGACCGACGGGCTCGTCGGCCGCCTCGACAGCTTCGAGACCGGCGGCGCGACGCCCGGCGGCGGCCCGGACGCGGCGGCGCCGACCGACGACTGACCGGACGGGACGCTTCTCCGTGCGGAAGGCGAGTGCCGCCGGTACGGGGCTTGAAAACCCGAAAAGACTCGCTACGCTTCCCTCTCGGGCCGTCGCCCCGGCCTACGCCGCCGCTTCGGCCTCGTCGAAGACGTCGGGTCGCTCGCTCCGCTCGCGCCCCGGGCCTTCGAGGAAGCCTACGCTGCCGCTTCGGCCTCGTCGAAGACGTCGTCGAACTCGCCGTTCTCCAGCCGCTCGTCGAACGTGCGGGCGTCCTCGCCCTCGACGGTGACACCCAGCGAGACGCAGGTGCCGGCGACCTCTTTCGCGGCGTTGCGGACGTCGTAGCCCAGCAGATCCGGGAGCTTCTGTTCGGCGACGGTCTTCAGCTGTTCGGCCGACATGTCGGCGACGAACTCCTCGTCGGGCTCGCCGGAGCCGGTCTCGAAGCCGAGTTCGTCCTTGATGAGCGCCGCCGTCGGCGGGACGCCGACCTCGACCTCGAAGCTTCCGTCGTCCTCGTAGTCGACGGTGATGGGGACCTCGGTGCCGTCGAACGCCTCGGTCTGGTCGTTGATCTCGCCGACGACCGCCTGGACGTCGACGGGGGTCGGGCCGAGCTCGGGACCGAGCGGCGGCCCCGGGTCGGCCTCTCCGCCAGGAACGAGTACTTCGATGGTTCCAGCCATACGCAAACGGAGCGTCGCCGCAGTTTTAAGGGTTGTCGATTCGGCTCGTCGGCGGCCGCCGCGGGTCGTGAGTCAGGCGTTGACGATCACCAGCCCGAACAGCGCCGCCAACACCAGCAGTCCGCTCACCCCCCGGAGCCCGTAGCCGTACACCGTCGAGAAGACGAAGTGGAAGACGCCGACGAACGCCAGCCCGGCACAGAGGAGGCTGTACGCGAGCCGCTTCTTGCCGTCCATGCCCGTCGTTGCACCCGGGGGGAGATAACCCCGGCGCCCTGCCAACCGAACGGCTTTTTCGGCGTCGGCGAGTGCAGTCGGGTGATGGGGCTCGAAGAGGAGATCGAGGAGCTCGAGCGGGAAATCGCCGAGACTCCGTACAACAAGTCGACCGAGAAGCACATCGGCCGGCTGAAGGCGAAGCTCTCCGAGAAGAAGGAGGAGCTCGAGCGCCGGCAGTCGTCGGGCAGCGGCGGTGGCGGCTACGCCGTCGAGAAGCACGGCGACGCCACCGTCGCGCTGGTCGGCTTCCCGTCGGTCGGCAAGTCGACGCTCCTCAACGCCCTCACGAACGCCGACAGCGAGGTCGGCTCCTACGAGTTCACCACGCTGGACGTCAACCCCGGCATGCTGGAGTACAACGGCGCCAACATCCAGCTGCTGGACGTGCCGGGGCTCATCGAGGGCGCCGCCGACAACCGCGGCGGCGGACAGGCCGTGCTGTCGGTCGTCCGGACCGCCGACCTCGTGCTGTTCGTGCTGTCGGCGTTCGAGATCGACCAGTACGAGCGGCTCCGCGAGGAGCTGTACGAGAACAAGGTCCGGCTGGACACCGAGCCCGTCCAGGTCAACGTCCGCAAGCGGCACAAGGGCGGCATCAACCTCACCACCTCCGACCGGGTGAGCCTCGACGACGAGACCATCACCGAGGTGCTCCGGCAGTACGACTACGTCAACGCCGACGTCACCATCCGGGAGGACCTCACCATCGACCAGCTGGTCGACGCCATCCAAGACAACCGCGAGTACCTCCCGTCGGCGGTGGCGGTCAACAAGGTCGACCTCATCGAGCCCGACTACCTCGAGACGGTCGAGGCAAAGCTCCGGGACCACGACATCGACCCCGAGGAGGCAGTCTTCATCAGCGCCGAAAAGGAGCGCGGCCTCGACTCGCTGACGGAGACCATCTGGGACGAGCTGGGGCTCATCCGTATCTACATGGACAAGCCGGGCCGCGGCGTCGACCGCGAGGAGCCGCTCGTGGTCACCGAGGGCGCCACCGTCGACGACGCCCTCGAGAAGCTGGGCGGGAGCCTCGACGACCGGTTCCGGTTCGCCCGGGTGACCGGTCCCTCCGCGAAACACGACGAACAACAGGTCGGCCGCGACCACGAACTCGAAGACGAGGACGTCATGCGTGTCGTCGCGCGGCGGTGACGGTCGACGCGCCGACGGAGGCCATCTGCCGGCTCCTCTGCGGCGAACCGCAGTTCGCAAGTGCCGGCGGGGCGTAGCGCCCCCAGATGGACGACGGGTCATCCCCCGAACGGCGACTCGTCGCGGTCGCCTCCCTCGGACTCCTGCCGTGGACGGTCCTCCTCTTCGACGGGGAGGCGAGTCTCGTCTTCGGGTTCGGTCTCGTGAACACGAACCCGCCGATGCTCGTGAACGTCTACGAGTACCTCTTCGTCCACACCGGCAGCCTCCCCCCGCGGCTGCAGGCGTGGCCGGCAGGTATAGTACTCCACGCGGGCGCGCTCGCGAGCGCAATCGGCGGTATCCGCGGCCTGGAGGACGCCCGGCTCACCGGCGGCCTGCTGGCCTTCGCCGGCGTCGCCCACGCACAGGTCGCCTACGGCCTCCACCGGTCGTTCATGGGTGCCGGCGGGTCCGTCGCCGTCGTCCCGCTGGGGACGCTGGCGACGTGGGCCGTCGTCTACTGGTACTACCTGCCGCTGGCCCGCGAGCGGGGGCTGGGGCCGCTTTAGGACCCGACGTTCCAGGTGCCGGTGACCGAGACGCGGGTCCCCTCGACCGTGACGTCCCGTTCGTCGGCGGTGGTGCCGAACGCCGACTCGACGGTCTCGCGGTCCGGTACCTCGCCGTCTGGATACGCCGCCGCCAGCGTGGCGGTCAGCTCCGGCCCGGGGAGCGAGAGCGACGACACCGTACCGTCGGCCGGCTCCAGGGCCGCCGGCTGCGGCTCGCCGTCGGTGCCGGGTAGCGGTCCGAGCCCCCGTCGCCGCTCGCCCCACCGGCCGAAGACGAGCACGCCGCGGGCGGCCTCGTCGAGCGCCCACGCGGCGCCGTCGCTCCGGTCCGCCAGCCGCGCTTCGTCGCCGGCCTCCACGTCGAGCGCCCGCTCGACGCGGGCCCGCGTGACTCCGTTCTCCGCGGACGCGTCCGGCGACGGCGGCCGTCCGAACACCAGCGCGTCCTCGCGGGCGCCGAAGGCCAGTCCGTCCGTCCCCGCGGGGCCGAGAAGGGAACTCCCGTCCCCGTCGTCGGTTTCGGTTCCCTCGTACACGCGAGCGCCCCGGTGGGTGCCCGCGCGTTCGAACCCCTCTGCCGCCTCCTCGACCGCCGCGAGGTCGAACGAGCCCGCGGCGACCACCGTGCCGCCGGTCGCCAGAATCGACTCGCTCGTTCCGACGTCGGTCGACTCCCGCCCGGACCCGCTCCCGCCGGGGGAGGTGCCGAAGAGTCCCCCGGCGAACCCGTAGCCGGCGAACCGCATGCCGAAGGAGCGCCCGAACAGGTCGAGAGCGGTCGTCGGCGTCGCGACGAGGGGGTCCGTCGGCGCCGCTCCGAGGCCGGGCGCCGGCGTCCCTCCGGACGGCCCGTCGTCGGACGGTGCCGGCGTGCCGTCCCCGACCTCCGACAGCGCGTCGAGTTGCAGATACGCGTACGCCGTCCCGCCGCCGGCTCCGCCGGCGCCCTCGGCCGGCACCCAGCGAGCGTGCTCGGGGCGGTCGCCGGCGCCGCCGCCGAGTCCGTCGACACAGCCGGCGACGGCGGCGAACGACGCCGTAGCAGCGGTTGTCAGCAGTTTTCGTCTGCAGGGCGCCATATCGCTCCACCGGAACCGGGGCAAATAAAACCACCCCCGTGGCCGGCCAGCCTCGCCAGCCTTTTCCTACGACGGGCTCCTCGATACGGGTATGGACGCGACGCTG
>JAHENN010000301.1 GCA_018609665.1 Haloarculaceae archaeon
CTGCACGACGTCGGCCACGGCCCGTACGGCCACCAGACCGAGGACGTCATCCGGCGCCGCACCGGCCGCGACCACGACGACATCGGCGAGTTGCTGTACGAGACGGAGCTGGCCGGCGTGCTGGAGGCCCACGGCCTCGACCCGGACCGCGTGGCCGGCCTCGTCGCCGGCGAGGGCGAGCTGGGGCAGCTGGTCTCCGGGGAACTCGACGTCGACCGGATGGACTACCTCGTCCGGGACGCCCACCACACCGGCGTCCCCTACGGCAGCATCGACCCGGGGCGGCTGCTGCGGGCGCTGCGGTACCGGGACGGCCGGCTCGTCCTGGCGGCGGGCAACGTCCCGACCGCCGAGTCGCTGCTACTGGCGCGGGCGCTGATGGACGGCACCGTCTACCGCCACCACGTCTCCCGGGTCGCGGGGGCGATGCTGGAGCGGGCCTGCGAGCGACTGCTCGAGGACGTCGCCGTCGAGCGGTTCCGCCGGATGGCCGACCACGACCTGCTGGTCGCGCTCCGGGCGGAGGTGCCGGACCTCGGCGGCCGCATCGAGCGCCGCGACCTCTACAAGCGGGCGGTGTGGGCGGGGCTCGGCGACGTTCCGGAGGCGGTCACGCGGATGGACCGGACCGACGAGCGGGCCGCCGCCGGGGAGATCGCCGCCGCCGCGGGGCTGGACCGGGAGTCGGTGCTCGTCGACATCCCGCGGCGGCCGGCGCTGAAGGAGTCCCGCACCCGGGTCGTCGTCGACGGCGTCGTCCAGCGGCTCGAGGAGGCCTCGGCGATGGTGCGGGCGCTCCGGCGGGCCCGGCGGGCCCGGTGGCGGCTCGGCGTCTACTGCCCCGCAACGGACGTCGAACGCGTCGCGGCGGCCGCCGAGGACGTGCTGGGGCTGCCCTGAGTCCGCTCTCGTCCTCGCGGCCGGAGCCGAGAGGCTAGTTTATACTCGCGCAGCGCCTACCGGAGGCATGAACGAGGGGTTCCACCGGAAGATCGTCGACACGTCTCCGGACATCGCGACGGTAATCGACCCGGAGGGGACGATCACGTACGTGAGCCCCTCGGTCCGGGACACCCTCGGGTACGACCCGGAGGAACTGGTCGGCGAAGACGGATTCGAGTTCCAGGACCCGGCGCATCGTGAGGACGTCGCCGAGGCCATAGAGGCGGTCGCGGCCGACCCCGACGCCACCCGGACGGTCGAGACGCGGTCCTGCCGGGCCGACGGGTCGTGGTGCTGGGTCGAGTCGACGCTGAAGAACCGGATCGACGACGAGGCGATCGGCGGGATTCTCGTGAACAGCCGGGACATCTCCGGGCGGAAGAGCAGGGAGCGACAGCACCAGAAGATAGCCAGCGAGTACGAGACGCTGCTCGAGACCGTCGAGGACGGCATCTTCTTCATCGACGTCGAGTCGTCGGACGCGGGCCACGTCTTCCGGTTCGAACGCGTCAACCGTGCCTACGAGGCCCAGACCGGACTCACCTGCGAGGAGATGGAGGGAAAGACCCCGGTCGAGGTGTTCGGAGACGACGTCGGGGCGGAACTCGAGTCGAACTACCGCCGGTGTGTCGAGTCCCGCGAGCCGCTGACGTACCAGGAGGAGGTTCCGGTCGAGACGGCCGCCCGAATCTGGCAGACGAACCTCGCGCCGGTCGTCGCGGACGACGAGGTGGCCCGGATCATCGGCATCACGCGGAACGTCACCGACCGCGTCGAGCGCGAGCGACAGCTCCAGAGCCAGAAGGAACAGCTCGAGGAGTTCGCGGGCGTCGTCTCCCACGACCTCCGGAGTCCGCTCACCGTCGCACAGGGCCGGGTGGAACTCCTCGCAGAGGAGTACGACAGCGAGCACCTGCCGGCAATCAGGCGGTCGCTCGACCGGATGGGCGAGATCATCTCGGACACGCTCACGCTCGCCAGACAGGGACAGGTCGTCTCCGACGTCGAGCCGATAGCGCTGGTCAACCTCGTCGGTGCGTGCTGGAACGGCGTCACGACGGAGGAAGCGACGATCGCCATCGACGACGAGGTCACGATTTACGGCGACCGGAGCCGCCTCCAGCACGTCTTCGAGAACCTCCTCCGGAACGCCGTCGAGCACGGCGGGGCCGGCGTGACCGTCCGTGTCGGCCGAATCGACGATCGCGGTATCTACCTCGAGGACACGGGACCGGGGATTCCCGAGGACGCCCGCGAGCGGGTGTTCGAGCCCGGCGAGTCCTCGGCGAGCGATGGGACCGGGTTCGGCCTGACCATCGTCAAGCGGATCGCCGAGGCCCACAGCTGGACGGTCGAAATCGTCGACAGCGAGGACGGTGGCGCACGGTTCGAGTTCCTCGGCGTCGACATCGACGGGGCGTAGACGACCAGCCCGGCGCCCGCGGTACCGGACGACGCTTTTTATTATGCCGGGCCGAATCCGGTTGTAATGGCCACCATCAAGGACAGCGTCCACGACCACATCGCCGTCGAGGGGGTCGCCGAGGACCTGCTGGACACGCCCGCCGTCCAGCGGCTCCGGCGGGTCAAACAGCTCGGCACTGCCGAGCTCGTCTACCCCAGCGCCAACCACACCCGCTTCGAGCACTCGCTGGGCGTCTACCACCTCGCGACCCGGGCCCTCGGACAGCTCGGCATCGAGGGCAAGCAGGCCGAGCGGGTCCGGGCGGCCGCCGTCCTCCACGACATCGGCCACAGCCCGTTCAGCCACAACATCGAGTCGCTGGTCGCCCGCCGGACCGGCCGGATGCACGACGACGTCGACGACCTGCTGGAGAGCGGCGAGGTCGCCCGCGTGCTCGCGCTGCACGACATCGACCCCGGCCGGGTCGCGGGTCTCGTCGCCGGCGAGGGCGAGCTCGGACAGCTCGTCTCCGGCGAGCTCGACGTCGACCGGATGGACTACCTCGTCCGGGACGCCCACCACACCGGCGTCCCCTACGGCACCATCGACACCGGCCGGTTCGTCCGGGAGCTGCGGTTTGTCGACGGCGAGCTCGTGCTCGCAGAGGGCAACGTCCAGACCGCCGAGTCGTTGCTGCTGGCGCGGGGGCTGATGAACCCCGTCGTCTACAACCACCACGTCGCCCGCATCTCGAAGGCGATGCTGCGGCGGGCGACCGACCGGCTCATCGAGGCCGGCGCAGCGACCGCCGAGGAGGTCCGCCGGATGGACGACCGCGACCTGACGGTCGCGTTGCGGCGCTGCGAGGCGACCGCCGACACCGCGCGGGCCCTGGACGGCCGCCGGCTGTTCAAGCGGGCGGTGTGGGCGGAGCTGTCGGACGTCCCCGACGAGATCGTCGACGCCGACCACGACCAGTTACGGGAGTTCGAGCGCGACATCGCCGGCTACGCCGACGTCGACCCGGAGTCGGTCATCCTCGACGTGCCGCCGCGGCCGGAGATGCGGGAGTCGACGAGCCGGGTCGTCGTCAACGGCGAGGTCCGGCGGCTGGACTCCCAGTCGACGCTGGTGACGGCGCTGCGGCTGGCGGGCCACGAGCAGTGGCGGCTCGGCGTCTACGCCCCCGAGGAGGCCACCGACCGCGTCGGCAGCGCCGCCGAGAACGTCCTCGGGCTCGACCTCGAGGCGCTGGTCGTCGACGTCCGGCAGGGCATCAACGCGACGCTCGACGAGTTCGAGAGCTGAGGCGGGACGTGGGTGCGGGCCGTCGTCTGCCGCTCCGGGCGGATGCTCGCCGGCACCCGCATCGTCCGGACTGCCGTCTGTCGCTTCGGGCTGCCGTCCGCCGCTTCGAGCTGTCGTCCGCCGCGCCGGCGTCGAACGCGTCGCCCTGTCGAGGTGCGAACGCGGCCACCGCCGGTCGCCCCGCCCTCCACCGCGTCGTGTCGACGGGGCGGCGTCGGGGTCAGATTTTTTTGTCGGCACCGCGATTGTATATTGGAATGAGGGAAACACCCTCGGCAACGCGACGGAACGTTCTTCTCGGCGGCACTGCGGCGGTTTCGGGGGCGCTGGCCGGCTGCGCCGGGCAGAGCGGGGACCAGCCGTCCGAGTCTGACCCGCTGCTCACACACGAACGGTGGGGGAAAGGCGAGACGGCGCTCACGTACCGGACGAGCGACTTCTACACGCCGATCGAGGCCGAGAGCAGCCAGCCCGCGGCCGCCCCGGCGCTGCGGGAACAGCACGAGGCGTGGGCCGAGGCCCACCCGGAGTACCGGATCGAGGTGGAGTACCCGGCCTTCGGCCAGTGGAAGGACGACCTCGTCCTCGACGCCTCCCAGGGGAACCCCCCGGACGGGTCGACGGTCGACTCCTCGTGGGTGGCCGACTTCTACGAGTACCTCCAGCCGCTGAACGGCTACGTCGACGACGTCGACGACTTCTTCCCGTTCGTCCGGGAGGCGACGGTCCGGGACGGCGACCTGCTGGCGGCCTGGAAGTACACCGGCTGTCGGTGTCTCTACTACCGGCAGGACCTCATCGACCGGTACGGCGACGGCGACCCGCCGCGGACCTGGGCGGACACCCTGGCCCTCGGGCAGGACATCGCCGACGGCGAGGACATCACGCCGTTCATGTTCCGGAGCGAGCCGTTCGACAACCTGCCGTACTTCTGGGGGCAGGGCGGCGAGCTCGTCGACGACGAGGGGGCGCCGGTGCTCGACGAGGACGACAACCGGCGGGCGATGGTGAACGTCCTCTCGTTCATCGACGACCTCGTCGAGACGGGCGTCACGCCCCAGCGCGTCGCCAACATCTCCGACGTCGAGGACCTCCCCCGGGAGGGGCGCAACGACCAGCTCGCGATGTTTATCGGCAACAACGACCTGATCGAACGGGAGTTCAAGAACGTCGTCGAGGACGACAGCTGGCGGCGGTGGCAGGTCGCACAGATCCCGATGAAAGAGCCCGACCAGTTCGCAACCGGCGTCGGCGGCTGGACGGAGGGGGCGTTCATCGAGGGCGACGACGGCAAGGCGGCCGCGATGAAGGACTTCATCTCGAAGTTCGTCGAGCCGGACGCGATGGCCCGCTACTGCGCGGCGACGAACTTCCTGCCGACGCGAGAGGCGGCCTACGACAGCGAGTTCTACGGCGACGACGCCATCGAGTACCAGGACACGTTCCGCGAGCTCCTCGAGGACGGCGTCGCACGGCCGGCCGTGCCGATCTACTCGACGATCGCCGAGGAGTACGGCGGCGCGATCGAACGGGTCGTGACGGGCCAGGCGGACCCCGACGAGGCCGTCGACAGGATGATCGCCGCGGTCAACGAGGAGTACGACGGGTGACGGGGTTCTCGCCCGCCGGAGCGGCCGCCACCGACGGGTCGGCCGGCAGTGGACACGGGGCGTTCGGCGGGTCGGTACGACCGGCTGGCCCGGCACGACGGGCCGGGTGATACGCGTGGCCACTGCTGGAGAGGACGGCCCCGCGGCGGCCGGCGTCGAGCGGGCGCGCGGCCTGCTGCGCCGGCTGGTCGACCACCCGCTGCCGTGGCTGCTGCCCACCCTCGCGGCGCTTGCGGTGTTCCAGCTGTACCCGCTGTTCGAGGCGGTCCGGCTGAGCCTCACCGACGAGGTGCTCACCGCCACCGGCACGGAGTTCGTCGGCCTGCAGAACTACGTCGACCTGTTCACGTCGATCGGGTTCCGGCGGATGGTCGTCGTCACGGCGGTCTTCGCCGTCTCCAGCATCGTTCTGCACACGCTGTTCGGGCTAATCCTGGCGCTGGCCATCGACTACGGCGTCCGCCGCGGGCTCCGGGGCCACCTCACGACGCGGGTGTCGGTGCTGCTGGCGTGGATCGTCCCCGGAATCATCATCGGCCTCATCTGGAAGGTGATGCTGGTCGAGAGCCAGCTCGGCGCGATCAACTACCTGCTGGGGCAGGTCGGCGTCGGCCCGGTTCCGTTCCGGTCGAACCCGGCGCTGGCGCTGGTCTCGACCATCGTCGCCGGCACCTGGCGGGGGACGGCCTTCGCGATGATCATGATATACGGCGGCCTCCAGCGCATCCCCCAGCGGCTCTACGAGGCCGCCCGGGTCGACGGCGCCGGCCGGTGGGCCAGGTTCCGCCACGTCACCGTCCCGCAGCTCAAGCCGGTCCTGTTCGTGACGGTCGTGCTGGTGACGATCTACGCGCTCAACACGTTCGACCTGATATTCGCCCTCACCAACGGCGGGCCGGGCCGGGCGACGGAGGTGTTCGCGCTGTTCATGTACCGCAAGGCGTTCTCCGAGTACGCACTGGGCGAGGGCGCGGCGGTGGCCGTCGTCCTGCTGGGCGTCAACCTGCTGCTGACGGCCGTCTACCTGTACGCCTTCGACATCGGTGACGAGATATGACGCCGGACGAGAACACACCCGACGGCGAGAACCGACGGCCGGGCGACGGCGTCGACGGGACGGGGGCCCGCCGGCGCCGGATGGACGGCGGAACGCCGGAGGAGCCGGCGGCCGGGGCGGGCCGGACCGACGGAGCCACCAACCCGTCCGGCTCCGCGACCGACGGTCTTCCCGGGGCGCCGCTCGAAGCCGCCAGGGACGCACTCGCCGGCACCGACTTCCGGGCCCTCGACGCGGTCGTCTACGGCCTCTACGGGGTCGCGATGCTGTTCTTCGCGTTTCCCGTGCTGTGGATCGTCTCGGCCAGCCTCCGCCCAGAGGGGGAGCTGCTCAGCCTCCCGTTCCGGCTCGTCCCGGGGGAGGTGTCGCTTTCGGCCTACCGGCAGGTGTTCCGCGAGGGGATGCTGACGTGGCTGTTCAACTCCACGGTGATCACGGTCGTCGGGGTCGGCAGCATCGTCGCCGTGTCGGTGCCCGCCGCGTACGCCTTCTCGCGGTTCCGGTTCCGCGGCCGGCGGCAACTGCTGGGGCTCGTGCTGCTGTTTCAGATGATCTCGTCGGTGATCATCATCGTGCCGCTGTACTCGGTGATGACCAGCCTCAACCTCATCGACACCCGCGTCGGGCTGATACTGCTGTACGTGGGCATCCAGACGCCCTTCTCGATCTGGCTGCTGAAGGGGTACTTCGACACGATTCCGGAGGAGCTGGACTACGCCGCCCGGATCGACGGCTGCAACCGGCTCCAGACGCTCCGGCACGTGCTCCTGCGGCCGATCGCTCCCGGAATCGCCGTCGTCGCCATCTTCAATACGGTGTTCCTCTGGTCGGAGTTCGTCCTGGCTTACACCGTCCTCGGGAGCGAGCGGAGCCTCTACACGATCTCGATCGGCGTCTACGAGTTCCAGAGCCAGTTCGGCAACGACTGGCGGGCGATCGCCGCCGCCAGCGTCGTCGGGATGCTCCCGCTGGTGACCGTCTTCGTCGCCCTCCAGCGGTACTTCGTGAAGGGGCTCATCGAGGGGTCGCTCAAGGGACAATGACGGCGAATCACCGCGACGACGACGCGCACCTCGAACTGCGGGACCTCCGGAAGGAGTACTCCGGGCGGGTGACGGCCGTCGACGGGGTCTCGCTGTCGCTGTCCCGCGGCGAACTGCTCGTCATGGTGGGGCCGTCGGGCTGCGGCAAGTCGACGACGCTCCGGTGTATCGCGGGGCTCGAGGAGGCGAGCGCCGGCGACATCCGCATCGGCGGCGAGTCAGTCCGCGGCCGCCCGCCGGAGGCCCGCAACATCGCGATGGTGTTCCAGAACTACGCGCTGTACCCCCACAAGACGGCCCGGCAGAACATCGGCTTCGGGCTCCGGATGACCACCGACCTCCCGGCCGGGGAGATACGCGACCGCGTCGAGGACGTCGCGGAGACGCTCGGCATCACCGACCTGCTCGAGAAGAAGCCGGCGTCGATGTCGGGCGGCCAGCAGCAGCGGGTCGCGCTCGGACGGGCCATCGTCCGGGACCCGGACGTGTTCCTGCTGGACGAGCCGCTGTCGAACCTGGACGCGACGCTGCGGGGCCGGATGCGGACCGAGATCCAGCGGCTCCAGCGCGAACTGGCGGTGACGACCGTCTACGTCACCCACGACCAGACCGAGGCGATGACCATCGGCGACCGCATCGCCGTCCTCCGGGACGGCCGCCTCCAGCAGGTCGCCACGCCGATGACCTGCTACCACGAGCCCGCGAACCGGTTCGTCGCCTCGTTCATCGGCGAGCCGTCGATGAACATGCTCGAGTGCACGTTCGACCGGACCGCCTCGACGTTCGGCGGCCCGCTCGAGTACCCGGCGGCCGGCCAGCTGGCGACCGCCGCGGCCGCCGCCGACGGCGACCGGGTGACGCTCGGCTTCAGGCCGGAGACCCCGACGGTGGCGACCGACAGCGACGGCGCCGACGCCGGAACGGAGGGCGCGGCCGACGGGACGCCGGCGTTCCCGGGGCAGGTCGACGTCATCGAACCGGTCGGCGAGCGGTCGTTCGTCTACGTCACCCTCTCGGCTGGACCCCAGGTGACCGTCGCGGTGCCCGGCGAGATACCGGTCGAGGAGGGCGCCCGGATTCGCGTCGGACTCCCGCGGGACGGCGTCCACCTCTTCGACGGCGAGAGCGGCGAGGCGCTCCACCACCCCGACCGCGACGGCTCGGGCGACCCGGCGACGGTCCGGACCCGGGACCCGTAGGACGGGCGGCCGGGTCGGCTCCGGTGGGCCCGGTCGGCGCGCCGCGGACGGCGATGAACCGTCGAAAGCTGTTTGTGCGCGGCCGCCGGAGGTGTAGTGTGGTGTGGTGACAATGTACAATCGAATCCTCGTCCCGACGGACGGTTCCGACGACATGGCCCGGGTGATCGACCACGCCTCCGACCTCGCCCGGGCCCACGGGGCTGAGCTACACTTCCTCCACGTCGTCAACACGGCCAGCTTCGCGAGCCTGCCGATGGAGACGTCCTGGGAGAGCGTCGCGACGACGCTCCGGGAGGAGGGCGAGAGGGCGCTCGAGGCGGCCGTCGAGCGGGCGGTCGCCGACGAGGCCACCACCGCGGTGGTCGAGGGGACGCCGAGCCGCGAGATCGTCGGCTACGCCCGCGAGGAGGCGTGCGACCTCGTCGTGATGGGGACCCACGGCCGCGGCGGGCTCGGCCGGCTCATCCGCGGTAGCGTCGCCGAACGGGTCGTCCGCTCGGCGACGGTGCCCGTCCTGACGGTCCGGGCCGACGAGGCCGGCCGCGGGCGGGAGGCGCCGGCCGACGGCGAGGCCGTCGCCCCGTCGCCGTCGGAGGCGGCGGAGTAGTTCAGACCGGCCGCAGGTGCTCGCAGTCGCCGGCCGACACGCGCCGCCGGCCGTCGTCGGTCGCGACGACCAGCCGGCCGGGGAACTCCACGTCGACGGCCTCGCCGACCACCTCGCCGCCGGGCGTCTCGACGCGGACCCGCCGGCCGAGCGTCGCCGCCAGCTCCCGCCAGGCCGGCAGCACCGACTCGGGGTCGGACCGGAGCTCGTCGAACCGCTCCAGCAGCGCCCGCGTCAGCGCCGCCCGGTCGACGTCGCCGACCCGCTCCCGCAGCGTCGTCGCCGTCTCCGGCACCGCCGCGGCGTCGACGTTGGCGTTCAGTCCGACGCCGACGACCACCCACGACACCCGGTCGGCCTCGCCCTCCATCTCGGTGAGGATGCCCGCGAGCTTCCGCTCGTCGTCGCCGACGAGCACGTCGTTGGGCCACTTAATCGCGGCGTCGACGCCGACGTCGCGGACGGCCTCGGCGGTTGCGACGGCCGCCGCCAGCGTGTACACCGGCACCCGCGCCGGCGGCAGGTCGGGCCGACAGACCGCGCTGAGCCAGACGCCGCCGGACGGCGAGGCCCACTCCCGGTCGAGCCGGCCCCGACCGCCGGTCTGCTCGTCGGCGACCACGACCACGTCGTCGGCGCCCCCGCCGGCCAGCTCGCGCGCCCGGTCGTTCGTGCTCGGGAGGCTGTCGTGGTAGTCGACGTCGAACGGCGCCTCGAGGCCGAACTCGACGGCCGCGCCGCCGAACTCGGGGACCTCGGTCAGGACGTAGCCGTCGTCGCGGCTCTCGATCCCGAAGCCCGCCTCCCGGAGCGCCTCGACGTGCTTCCAGACGGCCGCCCGCGAGACGTCGAGCCGCTCCGCCACCGCGGGCCCGCCGACCGGGCCGTCGGCCAGCGCCTCGAGCACCCGCCTGCGTGTCTCCTGCATACCCGGCGTTTCGGCGCCAGCGGCTTAAGCGGTCGCCGTGCGGCCGTCACCGCGGCGCCTCGGCCCGGACGCAGAGCGTGTCCGGCCGCCGGGAGGCGGTCGCGTACCGCTCGGGGTCGTGCTCCCGGAAGGCCGCCGTCGGCGTCGGCTCGCGGAACGCCGAGATCGACAGCCCCGCCCCGACGAACGACTCGACGACGTCGCCGACGGGCCGGTAGTAGGAGGCGATTTCGGCGTCCGTGTCGCCCCACTCGACGACGTACCGCTCGGTGTCGTGGTAGCCGCCGAACTCCTCGCGGTGGTTCAGGTACCGCCGCAGCGGGTGGATGGTCGCGACGACGACCGGACCCCCGGGCGCCAGGACGCGGCGGAACTCCGAGAGCACCGGCTCCCAGTCGGCGACGTGGTCGAGGACGAGGTTGCAGAAGACCAGCCCGAAGGCGCCGTCGTCGAAGGGCAGTCTCTCGGTCAGGTCGTGGCGGCGGAGCCGGACCGCGTCGTCGCACCGCTCCCGGGCGGCGGCCAGCGCCCGCTCGCTGGCGTCGATTCCGGTGACGTCGGCCCCCCGTTCGTGGAACCGCTCGGCGTAGTGGCCGACGCCGCAGCCCGCGTCGAGCACGCGCAGTCCCGGGACGTCCGGCAGGAGCGGCCGGACGGCCGGCCAGACGTAGTGGCGCTGATAGGGGCTGTCCGCCCAGGGGCTCGCCAGCCGGTCCAGCGCCGGGGGGTCGTCGGCGAGGCGGTCGTATCCGTCGATCGTGGTGTCCGTGGAATCGTCGGGTCGTTCCGGCAACGTCGTGGGGGACGGACGAGCCGGAAATATACTTTCTGCCGCCGGCCTCAGAGCCGCTCGACGATGGTGGCGATTCCCTGGCCAAAGCCGATGCACATCGCGCTCAGGCCGTAGCGGCCGTCGCACTCCTCGAGCTGGTAGGGGAGCTTGCCGACGAGGGCGGCGCCGGTCGCCCCGAGCGGGTGGCCGTGGGCGATGGCGCCGCCCCAGACGTTCGTCCGCTCCCGGTCGGCGCCGGTCTCCTCGAGCCACGCCGCGACTACCGATGCGAACGCCTCGTTGACCTCGAAGCGGTCGATGTCGTCGACGGTCAGGTCGTTCTGCGCGAGGATTTCCTTCGTGGCCGGAATCGGGCCCTTCAGCATCGTCACGGGGTCGACGCCGACGACGTGGGTGTCGACGATCCGCGCGATGGGGTCCCAGCCGTGCTCTTCGGCGGCCGCCTCGCTGGCGACCAACAGCCCGCCCGACCCGTCGACGATGCCCGAGGAGTTTCCGGCGTGGTGGACGCCGTCGCCCTCCGCGCGGAAGGACAGCGGCAGCCCCGACAGCGTCTCGACGGTCGTGTCCGGCCGCGGGTGTTCGTCCTCCTCGACGGTGACGGCCTCGCCGTCCAGCTCCGTCTCGACGGGGACGACCTGGTCGTCGTACTTCCCCGCGGCGGCGGCCTCGCCCCACCGCCGCTGGGACTCGGCGGCGAGTTCGTCGAGGTACTCCCGGGAGAAGCCGTACTCCTCGGCGATGCGCTCGGCGCCCTCGCCCTGCGTGGTGAGCTCGTCGAACTGCTCGAAGTAGCTGTCGGTCACCGACTGGCCGTCCGAGCCCATCGGGACGCGGGTCATGTGCTCGACGCCGCCGGCGACGACGACGTCGTGGTAGCCCGCCGCGACCTGCCCGGCCGCGAAGTTGACCGCCTGCTGGCCGGAGCCGCACATCCGGTTGAGCTGGACGCCCGGGACGCCGTCGCCCCAGCCGGCGACCATCGGCGCGAGGCGGGCGATGTTGAGCCCCTGCTCGTCGACCGGCGTCACGCAGCCGTAGACGACATCCTCCACGTCGCCGGGGTCGAAGCCGTTGCGCTCGCGGAGCGCCTCCAGCGGTTCCGCCGCGAGGTCCTGTGGGTGGGTGTCGCTGAACGAGCCGTCCTGCTTGCCGAACGGCGTCCGGACGGCGTCGACGATGACTGGCGTACTCATGCGTCTACGTAACACACGTGAACCCGTCTATTGGGCGTTTCGGCCCGCATGGCCGGACCGTTGATAACGGGGGAGAAGCTTTAGCCGCCCGAACGGCAACCGCCGGACATGGAGTTCGACGTCATCCAGGGGGACATCGCGGCGGAATCGGCCGACGCGCTGGTGAACGCCGCCGGGACGAGCCTCCGGATGGGCAGCGGCGTCGCCGGCGCCCTCCGGCGGGCGGCCGGCGGCCCCCTCAACGAGGAAGCCGTCTCGAAGGGACCGGTCGACCTCGGCGGGGTCGCGGTCACCGACGCCTACGAGCTCGACGCCGAGTACGTCGTCCACGCCGCCGCGATGCCGCACTACGGCGACGGCCGGGCGACGGAGACGTCGATCCGCGAGGCGACGCACAACGCCCTCGCGGAGGCGGACGCGCTCGGCTGTGCGTCGGTCGTCGTGCCCGTCCTCGGCACCGGCGCCGCCGGCTTCGAGTTCGAGCGGGGCGCCGAACTCGTCTGCGAGGAGGTCGCCGCCTACGACCCCGAAACGCTGTCGGAGGCGCGGGTCATCGCCTACTCCGAGGAGGAACACCGGACGCTCGCGGCGGTCGCCGACCGGGTCGGATAGGTCGGTCCGGCAGGTCGTCGGACGCGAAGCCGTCGCCGGCGCGCCGGAACGAGGAATACAATACCCCGGACCGACAACGCCCGTCCATGAGCGCCTCGCTAGAGCGGGACTGCCCCGAGTGTGGAGAGCCACGGGAGTTCTACCAGGCCGCGAGCACGCGGATGCAGCTCGGGACGAAGCGGAAGTGGCACTGCCCCGACTGCGACTACGGGTTCGTGACCATCGACGGCATCGACAGCTCCGCCGCGACGGCGTAGAGCGAGCCGGCGGCGCGTGGGTCCCGCCGGCGGTGCGCCACGCGGGGACGACCGGGGGCCCGTCAGGCGTACGCGTCGAACTCCCGGCCGAAGAGCAGGAAGTAACCGGTGCCGACGACGCCGACGGCGGCCGCGACGGTGAACGCGACGGTCGGGTCGACGAACTCCCAGAGGGAGCCGCCCAGCGCCGCGCTCGGGATGACGACCGTGTTCCGCAGCAGATAGTAGGTGCCGGTGACGCGGCCGCCGGCGCCCCGCTCGGCGGGGCCGACGATGAGCGCCTTGTGCGACGGCAGGCCGGCGAACCGGAGCCCCGAGAACGCGAAGATGGCCACCATCGCCCACTGCAGCGACAGCAGCGGCGACAGGACCCCCGGCCCCGCGATGAGGACGACCGGGAAGAGCGCGTACACCGCGAAGCCGAGCGCGACGACGGGCTTCAGGCCGACGCGCTCGGCGGCCTTCGCGGCCGGCGCCATCGTCAGCAGCGCGACGGCCATCTCGACCCCGAGCAGGTAGCCGAAGAACGCCGCCGGCGAGAGGTCGACGACGTACGAGCGGCCGGCCGCCGCGACGGTCGCCTCGAACCCCACCTCGTAGACCTGCGTGACGACCAGCACGAAGAAGACGTACACCATGCCGTTGGCGAACCGGACGAGCGTGTCGCCGACCAGCAGCGGCCGCAGCTCCGCGGGCATGCTCCGGACGTCGTCGAGGACCGCCTCGACTCCGGCGAAGCTGTCGCCGAGGGTGTCCTCGCTCGCGTCGTACAGCAGGTGCTGTGCGACGGTGCCGACGGCAGCGAAGACGACGGCGGCCGCGAGCACGTACCGAAAGCTCGCGACGAACTCCGGGCGGAGGCCGATGAGAACCGCCGCGAGCACCGGGCCGACGAGGAACGCGGTCCGGCGGAACGTCTCGGTGCTGGCAAAGCCCGCCGCCAGCCGCGAGGGGTCCGTCGCCTGCTTGACTACCGCGAACGTCGCCCCGAGGCCGAACGATTTCCAGGCCTGCGCCAGCAGCAGCCCGACGAATATCCACGCCCACGGCGGGACGGCGACGCCGGCGAACGTGACGGTCCCGAGGGTCGGTGCGACCAGCCAGACGCCGAACCCCAGCGTCGACGCCAGCCCGAACAGCGTCAGCGCCTGCCGCGAGCCGAGTCGGTCGGAGACGGCCCCGCCGGGGTAGGGGTAGAC
>JAHENN010000302.1 GCA_018609665.1 Haloarculaceae archaeon
CTGCACCTGGCGGCGGCGGCCGGGACGGTCGCGCTGGTCGCCGTCGTCGACGACCGGGCGGGCGTCAGCGAGACCGTTCAGGTGCTCGCGTACGCCGCCGCACCCGGCGTCTTCGCCGCGGTGCCGGTGCCGGCGGTCCGGGCGGTCGCGGCCGCCTACGGCGCGGTACTGGCGGCGGTCGGCTTCGCCGTCGTCCACGAGACGTCGCCGCCGCGGGCGGTCCTGGCGGCGGCGGCCCCGGCGACGCTCGTCTTCGGCTTCGCCTTCGGCGGCATCGCCGCCGCCGAGACGGTCGCCGCCGGCCTCGGCGTCGGCGCCGTCTGAGCCGGGGCGATTCCGACAACCGTTTTAAGCCCCGTGCCTTCCGATACGCTAATGGCCAACTGCATCATCTGCGGCACCTCCGCCGACGGACCCATCTGTGAGGTCCATCAAGAGGACGTCGCGTTCGAGTTCGAAGGCAACCACCCGTCGCAGCTGACGCCGGGACGGTTCTACCGCGGCCGCGTCGACGGCTACGCCGACTTCGGCGTCTTCGTCGACATCGGCGCCGTGACCGGCCTCCTCCACCGCAGCAAGCTCGACCGGCGGCTCGAGAGCCTCGACTGGGAGGTCGGCGACGACGTCTTCGTCCAGGTGAACAACATCCGGGACAACGGCGACATCGACCTCGGCTGGTCGATCAGACAGGACGAGGCGGAGTTCCGGGGGCTGCTCGTCGACACGCCGGACGGCGACCGCCTCGCAGACGAGTACTACGACGACGGCGACGACGGCGACGACGACGGCGGGCAGGGAGCGACGACGGGCTCGACGACCGACTCCGAGCCCGAGTCCGACCCGGACGACGCCGGAGGCGAGGCCGACGCCGACGCCAACGAGGTCGAGTCGCGGTCGGGCGAGACGGCCGAGCGGACCGGCGACGAGGAGCACACGGCGTCGGGATCAGGACGGACGGAGACGTCCGAAACATCCGAGACGGCCGGGGCGGCCGCAGCAGCCGAGACGACCGAGACAACCGAGACAGCTGAAACGGCCGACACGGCCGAAGCGACCGAACCGGCTGAGACGACCGAACCGGACGAGACGGCCGACTTCGACCGGGTTCCGGTCGAGGAGCTGGACGACCGCGTCGGCGACGTCGTCCGGCTGGAGGGGGAGGTCGTCTCCGCGCGACAGACCTCCGGGCCGACGGTGTTCGAGCTGCGCGACGAGACGGGCGTCGTCGACTGTGCGGCCTTCGTCGAGGCCGGCGTCCGGGCGTACCCGGACGTCGAGGCCGACGACATCGTCCGGATCGACGGCGAGGTCCGGCTCCGGCGCGACGAGATCCAGGTCGAGACCGAGTCGCTGGTCGTGCTGGAGGGCAAGGCCGAGGCGTCGGTCCGGACCCGGATGGAGGAGGCGCTCGACGCCCGTGCCCGGCCGGACGAGGACGCACTCCTGGCCGACGACGACGCGCTGTCGGCGGTCGCCGACGACGTGACCGACGCCGCGACCGCCATCCGGCGGGCGGTCCTGGAGTCGCGGCCGGTCGTCGTCCGCCACGACGCGACGACGGACGGATACGTCGCCGGCGCCGCGATCGAGCGGGCGGTGCTGCCGCTCGTCGAGGCCGAACACGCCGCCGCCGACGCGGTGTACCACTACTTCGACCGCCGGCCGCTCGAGGACGGCGTCTACGACATGAACGACGCGACGAAGGACGTCACCCGGATGCTGGGCGACCGCGAGCGGCACGACGAGAAGCTGCCGCTGTTCGTCTTCGCCGCCGCGGCCTCGACGGCCGCCTCCGCCGACGGGCTCGAGCTGCTGGACGTCTACGGCGCCCCGCGGGTCGTCCTCGACGGCCGGCCGGCCGACGAGACGGTCGCCGCGACCGTCGACTCGCCGGTGACGGCCGAGACGCGGTCGGCCGCCACCGTCGCCGCGAACGTCGCCGCGGCGGTCAACGGCGACGTCCGCGAGGACCTCCGGCACCTGCCGGCGGTCAGCTACTGGGAGGAGGTACCGGAGCCGTACGCCGAGCTGGCGGCCGACGCCGGCGTCGACACCGAGACCGTCCGCGACCTCCGGGAGGCCGTCGCCCTGGAGGCGTTCTACCAGTCCTACGAGGACAAACGCGAGCTCATCGTCGACCTGCTGTTCGAGAAGCGGACCGGGCTGGCGGGACAGGTCGCCGAGCAGTTCCGCACGAAGCTGGAGGCCGAACTCGACACGGCCACCGCGAACCTCGACGAGCGGACCGTCGACGACGCCACGGTGGCGGTGCTGGACACCGGCGCCTACACCCACGAGTACGACTTCCCGCCGACGCGGCTCCTGCTCGACGAGCTGCAGCGGCGGCTCGACGCCGACGTCGTCATCGGCGTCGGCACCGACGAGCTGCGCGTCAGGACGACCGACGAACTGGACCTCGAGGCGCTGGTGGCGGCCCTCCAGCTGGAGGCGCCGGACGCCGGCGTCACCGACCCCGAGGCTCGCGAGCCGCGGGTCGAGTTCCTCGCCGGCGAGCGCGAGGCCGTCCTCGACGCGGTCGTCGACGCCGTCGCCGAGCGGGCGCTGGCCGCCTCCGCCTGATTTCCTGCCTCGCCCCGCAGCCGCGACCCGGACCGCTACCCATTTACCGCCGAGAGCCGTCGTTCACGACGAATGAGCACCGACGCCGACCCCGCCGAGTCGGAGGCGTTCCGGCGGGTGTGCGAGTCGCTCGTCGAGGCCATCCTGGCCGGCGAGGTCGACCGCGACGACCTCGAGGCCGCCAAGATGGACGCCTGCCGGGAGCACTCGGCGCCGAAGGTGCCGAAGAACACCGAGCTGCTCGATTACGCCCCCGAGGAGCACCGCGAGGAGCTGGAGACGGTGCTGCGCCGGAAACCCGTCCGGACGGCCTCCGGCGTCTCGCCGGTCGCGATCATGACCTCGCCGCACAACTGCCCCCACGGCAAGTGTCTCTACTGTCCCGGCGGGCCGGGCTCGGAGTTTTCCTCCTCGCAGAGCTACACCGGCCACGAGCCCGCCGCCGCCCGCGGCGTCCAGAACGACTACGACCCCTACGGCCAGGTGACGCTGCGGCTCCACCAGCTGCGGGAGATCGGCCACCCCGTCGACAAGGTCGAGCTCATCCTGATGGGCGGGACGATGACCGCCCGGAGCCACGACTACCAGGAGTGGTTCGTCAAGCGCGCCCTGGAGGCGATGAACGACTACGACCTCGACGCCCCGCCGAACCCCAGCAACGAGGCGTCGTTCAGGCCCGACCCCGACGACGTCGAGTTCCGCTACCTCGAGGACGTCATCGCCGAGAACGAGACCGGCGACATCCGCAACATCGGCACGACCTTCGAGACCAAGCCCGACTGGTGCGACCCCGAGCAGATCGACCGGATGCTCCGGCTCGGCGGCACCAAGGTCGAGGTGGGCGTCCAGACCACATACGAGCGGGTCAACCGCGAGATGCACCGCGGCCACGGCGTGCAGGCGAGCCTCGACGCCAACCGCCGGCTCCGGGACGCCGCGTTCAAGGTGGGCTTTCACATGATGCCCGGCCAGCCCGGCACCTCCGCGGAGATGGCCAGGGAGGACTTCCGC